>JBLYYW010000480.1:0-4037 GCA_048550155.1 Acidimicrobiales bacterium
GGGGAAGGACAGTGTTGTGGTCATCGGTTTCCTTTGCTTCTCACTCAGCGTCTCCGGGACAATGCCGCCAGGCGGGCCACGAGGACTTCCATCAGTGTGTCGGTGTCGATCGCCGTTGCGCCCCGGACCCCGAGATCGGCCGTCGCCAGAAGGCTGAAGACTTCCCGCAGTTTCTCAGATCCCAACGACCGGCTGAGGCTGAGTGCCTTCTTGGCCGGAAAGGTGCTGCCTTTCATGCCGAGCAGCGCTGCCGCGTCTTTTTCGCTTGCGATGCCGGCCCCGTCCAGTGCCAACGCTCGCTGGTAATGGCCGTGCAGCGTTGCGAGGATCTGAAGGGCGTGCCGTTCGCCGCCGCCCATCATTCGGTGCAACTTGTCCAAAGCCACCGAAATGTTTCCCTGATCGATGGCGTCGGTGAGTTCCCACGGCGGCACATCGGAGGCTTCTCCCAGGAACGGCTCGACATCACCCGAGGTCAGGCCAGCGCCCTCGCCGAACGTCGAGGCCAACGCATCGAGCACTGCCGCAGCCCGACCCACATCGTCTCCCAAGCGATCGGTGATCAACGCCTTCGCGCCGCCATCGAGCCGTACGGCGGCCTCCGCGAGATGTTGATTCAACAGTGCTTTCCGGCCCTTTCCTTTGGGGGCGGCATCGGTCTCGGTTGCACCCGCGGCCTTGAGAGCTTCCTTCAGCGGTTTGGGCACGGCCGGTAGACGCTGTGTGGCGGTTCCCTTTTCCCACACAAGCACCAGGTCGGTTGAGTCGGTTGGATCGGCAAGGTAACGGACCAGAGGAGCGACCTCGTCCTGCTTGGAGAAGATGCCGAGATGCCTGCCGATGACGACCCGACGCTCGGTCAGGAATGGCGGGGTTTGAGCCGAGGTCACAAGTGCAGCGATCGAGGCCGGACCGCCATCTCCCATCAACTGGACTTCGGTGATCTCATCCACCATCAGAGACTTGTCGCCATCGCCCACCAGGTGGTCGACCACCTTGCTCAGCGCCTGAGCCACAAGTGTTGGATCATCACCTTTGAGAAATTCGATCATGCGGCATCGAGTTCGGCTCGTCGTGTCAACAGTTCAGCCATGACGTCAGCAACCCGACGTGACGCTCGGACGTCGTGGGCCCTCAGGATCCGACACCCCTTGGCGATACCGAGCGCGTGGCAGGCCATGGAGCCCTCGTTGATGTTGTGCCGCTCGGTTTCCAACAGCTCGAACAGGAACCGCTTGTTTGATGCGGAGAGCAGAAGCGGGTATCCGAGGTCGGCCAACTCCTGGGACCGGTCGAGTAACTCCCAGCTCATGTAACGGTTCTTCCCCAAATCCATCCCGGCGTCGATGATGATCCGCTGCCGCTGGATTCCGGCATCGAGCGCCATCTGGGCCCGATCGGCCAGAAAGGAACGCACCTCGCCCACCAGATCGTCGTAGTGAGGTTCTGGGTCCGGAACACGTGGACCGATTCGAATGTGGGTCGCGATCACCGTGGCGTCGTGTGCGGACGCCACTTCCAGATAGCGGGGATCCTCGAAGCCGGAGATGTCGTTGGCGATCACCGCGCCGCTCTTCAGGCATTCCTCCAGCACGACGGGGTTCCAGGTGTCGACGCTGATCGGCAGGTCATATCGGTCCACGAGAGCTTCCACCGCAGGGACGACCCGTTGTAGTTCTTCATCGACGTCGACCTCTTCCCCCGGGGCCGCTTTCACCCCACCGACATCCAAGAAGTCCGCTCCATCATCGACCAGAAGGTCGGCTTTGCGGAGAAAATCGTCGAAGTCCCAGTATTGGCCGGCGTCGTAGAACGAATCGGGGGTTCGGTTGAGTATCCCCATCACCAACGCCCGGTGGGTGATGTCGAACGGGGTAGGGCCGAGCTCGAGAACGACGTTGTTCGAGCCCGCGGTGACCATGGCCAACAACCTATCGAAGCGCAGGCGACTCGGGCTGGGTTCGGAGTCGCTGCGTTGAGCGTTCTGAGGGGGGCATCTCCTAGTGGTCTAACGTGGTGAGATGACTTCGGTGATTCAGAAGTTCGAGATCGGCGCTCAGTGGCCAACCCTGGATCCATTTCTGTTCACGGCCCACCACAACGACGCGTATCCGGCGGGAAACGGCCGTCTCGGACCCGATTCCGCCCAGCTAGCTGGTCGCCAGATCGGCAGCGACTTCAGCGGCACCGACGGCTGGAGCATGTACCACGGCAGTCAGGTTCCTGGATTCCCTCAACATCCCCACCGAGGCTTCGAGACCATCACCTATGTCCGCAAGGGCTACTGCGATCACACCGACAGCATGGGGGCAGCAGCCCGCTTCGGTGAAGGCGACACGCAATGGGTGACCACCGGCAGCGGAGTGGTCCATGCGGAGATGTTCCCTCTTCTCAGCGAAGACGCCGGCAACCCGTTGGAGATGTTCCAGATCTGGTTGAACCTTCCCGCTCACGACAAGATGGTTCCCGCATACTTCACGATGTTGTGGGCCGAGGACACGCCCAAGGTCGTGTCAAAGGACCGTAGGCAGAACCGCACAACCCTTACGTTGATCGCCGGAAGCTTCGGAGAGCACAACGCTCAGCTGCCGCCCCCGAACTCGTGGGCTTCGAAGATCTCCACGGGAATCGGAATCTGGCACATCTCCATGCAGCCCGATGCTGAGTTCCGGCTGCCCCACACAGAATCAGCCGACATCAACCGTGCGATTTACGTGTTCGACGGGTCCTGGATCGACATCGACGGCGTCGAGGTCGAGGCGGGAACCGGAGCAGTGCTGCGATCCGATGTGCCGACCAAACTCGTCGCCGGAGACTCACCTGTGGACGCCATGGTGTTGCAGGGACGCCCCATCGGCGAACCGGTCGCCCGGTACGGCCCGTTCGTCATGAACACCGAAGCGGAAATCCGGCAGGCATTCAGCGACTATCAGAACACCCAGTTCGGAGGATGGCCATGGCCGAGCGACGACCCGAGCCACGGAGACATCTCTCAGGGACGATTCGCTCGCCACGCTGACGGCAGGACCGAGCAACGATAGGTCGGTGGGAGCCAGCCGACCTGCACGAACCGTCGGTGCAACACGTTCTGTGGCATCTGACGTTCAGTTCTCCAGATCGACCCGCAGGCTCGTGTCATCCACTGGTGTAACCGTCATCGGGCCCAGCCTGGTCAAGAACACGATCGGCTCCCTCACCCTGGTACCCCCAACCACCGTGTGGAGGTTGGGCGCCAGCACGACGCCGATTTCTGCAACCTGACCAAGCTCTCGGACGACCTTGGACAATCCACGGTGGCCACCCTTGACCACCACAACATCAACGGTGTCGGGGTTGATCGCCACGATATCTTCGACCACCGAGTCGTCGGCGCTGGCCTCGAGCACCAAGACCGACTGATGGGCAGAATCGCCGCGGTAGAAGATACCGCCGGCGACGACGTGGGTCGTTGCCGAATCGGCTGACGTTGCGATCAAGCCGGCAGTGAGGGCACCCACGACCAGCCAACGGCCCCTGGAAGGCAGGGTGACCGAGACCAGCAAGATGCCGCAGCAGGCCAAGGCCGAGCGCACAGTGAACGGTGGAAGCGGCACCTCGGCGAAGAACCCGGCGACGCTGTCGATCCACCACAGCAGCGCTCGTACCGGTTGCTGCACAGCACGGGCAAAAGACCCGCCGATCGCACCGGCGACGAGGCCCAGGCTCATCCCCCACATCATCACCGCACCGGCCGCCCAGCCGGCGAGGAGGTTGGCCGGCAGCGACACCAACGAAACCTCGCCGAACGTGGCCAGCAGCAGAGGAGAGACCGCCAGTTGGGCTGCGAGAGTGACCGCCACCGGTACCGAGAACACAGTTGGGCCCGGAACCCTCGACGCAATGGCCGGACCCAGCACCAGAATGCCGCCCGAGGCCACTACCGAGAGTTGGAATCCGACCGCAGACGCCAGGAAGGGATCGATGAGCAGCAGGACGCTCACCGCGATGGCGAGGAGTCGAATCCCCGAGGATCGTCGCCCCGTCGTCACCGCCCAATA
>JBLYYW010000481.1:0-11495 GCA_048550155.1 Acidimicrobiales bacterium
ACCAGCAGACGGTTTCTGACCACTGCGGCCTCGGATTGTTTGCCGCCCAAGGTCACGTCGGCGAGTATATCGCCGACGAGGCGTGCGATCTCGAGCGCGGGAACGGCGAAGGAGGATTGACGGTCCGCCCGACCCGGCAGTTCGCCGAGTGCATGTCCAACGAGCCTGCCCACGTTGGCCCTGGTGCTTTCGATCACGTCATCGACGTTCTGCTTCGGGAGCCGATGAAGCAACCGAGCGCGCAACATGTGAGTGATGGTGAATACCAAGAGCCCGGTCCCGGTCTCGCCGATCCCGTTCCCGAGTGCGTGATCACTCCACCGCTCAAATGCGAGCGCAATGTTCTCCTGCACACCGACGAGCGCCGGATCGACGAGGGCTTCACACCGAAACTGCTCGCAGATGTCGAACACGATCCGCTCTACCGCGACTTCAGGACTCAGCTCCAGATGGAGAGACCGATCGCTGTAGCGCAGCCTCAACCCGAGTGCATCGACCACTCCCCTGCGCCGTGGGTCATGCTCGGCGAACTCGAGCGAGAGATACGGCACCACGATCCCGACCGGCTGATGATCCAGCTCGAGCCGATGACCTCGAACCTCGGCTGTCGGCTCACGAGCAAGCGCTCTCAGCACTGCAGCCGCCAGCCGCTCGCCCGACCGAGCAGTCACCCGCCAAAGACCCGCTGATAGAGCTCGTCGACAATAGAAAGCTCGGCTGGATCACACTTGTTGGCGAAGCTCATCCGAAACGCCGTGGCCGTCTCGCCGAAGGTGATGATGTTTTCGGCCCAGCTGATGATGGTTCGCGGTGACATCACGGTAGAGAGATCACCTGCGGCGAAGGCCTGCCGCACGAGTCCCGCCAACGCAACCATCTGTTTCATTTCCATCGCAGCGTCGGGACGCTCGCCGAATTCGGCTACCTGTCCGAGGACCACCTGTTCTTCGACCTCCGGTTCGAGGTAGTCAAGGCGGGCCACGATATTCCAGCGATCCACCTGGGCTTGGTTCAGCACTTGGGTCCCGCGATAGAGACCGCTGCCGTCACCTAGCCCTACCGTATTTGCGGTTGCGAATATCCTGAAGTCTGAGTGGGGAGTGATCACCCGGTTCTCGTCGAGCAGGGTGAACTTGCCGTGTCGTTCGAGCAGTCGTTGAATGACGAACATCACGTCGGGTCGGCCAGCGTCGTACTCGTCGAAAAGGACAGCCACCGGACGCTGCAGCGCCCACGGCAGGAGGCCCTCGACGAACCGGGTCGTTGCGTGGCCATCGTCGACCACGATGGCGTCGCGGCCAACCAAATCCATACGGGTCAGATGACCATCGAGGTTGATGCGCAACAGCGGCCACCCGAGGCGGGCAGCAACCTGTTCGACGTGGGTCGACTTGCCGGTTCCGTGCATGCCCTGCACGAGTACCCGCCGATTCAACGTGAAACCTGCGAGGATC
This sequence comes from Acidimicrobiales bacterium, assembly GCA_048550155.1. Taxonomy (GTDB): domain Bacteria; phylum Actinomycetota; class Acidimicrobiia; order Acidimicrobiales; family SZUA-35; genus JABDIY01. The sequence continues at coordinate 1,455 of JBLYYW010000481.1, forward strand.
GCCTTCTCCACCTCGGGCACCAGGTGGTAGCTGGGATCGACCGCGGGTACGTGCGCCGTCAGGGCATCCAGTGCTTCGCCCTCATACTCCGATAGGTCCAAACGCGTCACAATGCGCCGACCCCTACACGTAGTCCTTGTACTTGTCGAGATGCCGGACCGGCGTTGACAGCGCATCCTTTCGGAACGGGTCACCCAGTTCCTGAGTACACATGATCTCGATCACGGTGGTCTTGCCTTCGTTCATCTGAGCGTTGATGGCATCGGTGAGCGCAGCACCGACGTTGTCGATCTTGTCGACCCGGACACCTTCGGCACCCATGGCCCGTGCGATCTCGGCGTAGTTCTCGCCACCGTCCAGTTCGCCGGCCACGAAACGACGGCCATAGAAGTCCACCTGATTCTTCTTTTCCGCACCCCATTGGCGGTTGTGGAAGACAACTGCGGTGACCGGGATGTTGTGGCGCACTGCGGTCATCACTTCCACCATGCTCATCGCCCATGCACCATCGCCCGCGTAAGACACCGATGGGCGATCCATCGCCGCCGCCTTGGCCCCGATCGCGCACGGCAATGCGTACCCGCAGTTGCCCCAACTCATCGCAGCGAAGAAGCTTCGTGGCTCTTCGAATCGTAGGTAGCTGTTCGACACCGAGTTGATGTTGCCGATGTCGGTGGAGACCATCACGCGGGGTGGCATTGCCTTTTCCAGCTCACGCAGAACCTGGCGGGGATGAAGCCAATCACCCGGCATGTCGTCGGCCTCGGCAATCGCCTCCAGCGAGAACTCGTCCTTTTCATGAATCCATTCGTCGAGTTCGGCCTCCCACGCATCTTTCTCAGCCTGCATCGTGGCCAAGCGCTCGTCGACCGTAGCATCGCAGACCAGGGTCCTGTCCTGGAGGCGGTCGAGCAACGCCGCGGCGGCCTGGGCCGCATCGCCGTTGATCCCAACACTGATCTTCTTGACCAGACCAAGCATCTTGTGGTCGGCATCCACCTGGATGATCTTTGCGTCCTTGGGCCAGTAGTCCATGTCGTGTTGTGGCAGTGTGCCGAACGGCCCGAGCCGGGTACCCAGAGCCAGAACCACATCGGCCTTGTTGATCAGCTTCATCGCAGCCTTGGACCCCTGGTAGCCAAGTGGGCCAGTCCACTGGGGATGCGAAGCTGGAAAGCTGTCGTTGTGCAGATAGGTGTTGGCCACGGGGCACTTGAGCCGCTCAGCCAACGCGATGGTTTCCGCCATGGCATCGCCCATGACCACACCGCCGCCGCTCAGAAGAACCGGAAACTCAGCACCGGCGAGCAGCTCTGCCGCTTCGTCGAGGCTCTTGGAACCACCAGGCCCTCGATCGACACGCATCGGTGAAGGGATCTCGACATCGATATCGCCGTAGAACCGATCTCGAGGGACGTTGAGCTGAGTGGGGCCCATCTCGCTGATGGCACGGTCGAAGCACCTCGCCGTGAGCTCGGCCATACGACTCTCGTTGTCAACCTGACCCTGATACTTGGTGAACTCCTCGAACATGGGCAGCTGGTTCGCCTCTTGGAAGCCGCCCAAACCGATGCCACCCGAACCTGTTTGGGGGGTGATGATGACGACCGGGGAATGGGCCCAGAAGGCTGCCGCGATTGCAGTGACACAGTTGGAGATACCCGGGCCGTTCTGGCCAATGACCACACCATGCCGCCCGGAGACCCTTGCATAGCCGTCCGCCATGTGCGCAGCACCTTGTTCGTGTACGACCGGCACCAGGCGAATTCCAGCCGGTGCGAAGATGTCCATTGCGTCCATGAACGCACTGCCCATGATCCCAAACATGTCGGTAACACCGTTGGCGACGAGCGTTTCTACGAAGGCTTCACTTGGAGTCATGCGGGTCATGCGTTAGAGGCTATAACCGCACGGGAAACTCGTCTAGCGGAACAGGCAAAAAGGGACCGTGTCAGACCGAGTTCGACGACAGCTTGGCGATGCCGGCACAAAGCAGGTCGAGAAGATGCTCAAATGAGTCGTCGAGATCTTGTTCGAGGGGGTGCCCGTCGCCCGCCTCGAGATGGGCGAACCCGTGAAATGCGCTGCGGAGTGTGCGTGCGGCATGCACCCGATCATCATCTGACAGGTCGAACGAAACCAATGCTTGGCCCAAAAGGTTGACGATCCGGTTGACGGCCGCCTCCAACTCCGGATCGCCGGCGCACGGGTACCGATCGGTGGCGGCATAGAGCCCCGGCACATCTTTCACCGTCTGGCGCCATTCCCGACCCATCGCCCGGACGGCTTCGTCGCCAGACAGACCAACCGCCGATTCGGTCAGCCGCGTGAAGAGTTCGTCTCGACCTCGCAATCCGAGCAGTCGTATCAGGTCGTCGTAACTGTCCACGTGACGGTACAACGCCGGTTGGCTGGCGTTGAGTTGTTTGGCCACCCTGGTGAGCGTGATCGCGTCGAGACCCTCGGCATTGGCGATGTCGGTCGCCGTGTCCACCACGATCTTGGTCGTCAACGCTTCCCGCACCATCGGGGCAAGGGTAACTTGCGGTTGAGTGTGACACGCTCTTGGGTTTCTGTTGTCGGCATCGAGCGGGCTGGATCGACCGACGATTGTCGATGCCGCCGCTGATCTCGTCCCGGCCGAGCTGGGTGTGACACAGCCGGCGTTGGACCGCCACGCACGGGAATCAGCGACCTCTGGCGGGCCCTCGGCCTCAAACCGTCAGACCAGAGCTGCGATCTGGCGATCCGCCTTGATACGCGTTCGAAGGTAGACCGCCACGCCGGCACCAGCTGTCAGCCCCACGGCGCAGAAGATCCACAGCGGCCGATAGCCGCCGTTGTCGACAATCAAGCTGCCGATGACCGGTCCCGATCCCGCTCCAACGAAGATGCCGGTCTGAGTGATTCCGGTTGCGGCGGCAGGCGCCGATGGGTTGTTTCTGATCACCGACAGGTTGAACAGCCCGGGCCACGCCCAACCAGCGGCGAACGCAGGTACGACCGCAAACGCGTACGTGATCGGCGAGGTCAGCGACATCAACAACAGTCCGGCGGCACCAATTCCGAGGAGCCAGATGAGTCTCTGTATCGGCAGAATCCCTCTCGTGTCCACCGACCAGCCCTGATACAGACGGCTGGCGATTCCGGCCGCCGACCCGAGTGAAAGCAGCCAACCGGCGACGCCCTCTCCCATCCCTGCATTGGTCGCGCCCGATGTCAACAGGGTCACCATGGCACCCGCAGTCGTGGCGCCAAGCAGTCCGACGGTTGCGTACAACGCCAGAAGACGAGTCGGCATCTCGGGCCTTGCGTCGTTGGCCCGGGCCTTAGCCAGCCTCACGGTGTCGGCGGCACCAATCGGTTGAAGTCCGATGGCCACCACGGTCAAACCTGCTGCGGCGACATATGCCCACCGCCAACCAGCGGTGAGAGCGATGGCGGGGACGGCGGCACCACCGAGAAGAGCCGATCCCGGCATCCCACTTTGTTTGACCGCCAACGCAAGGCCGAGCCGGCCCTCCGGCACCCGCTTCGCCAGCAGAAGATTTGCGGCCGGCTGATTCAGCGCATTCACGAAACCGGAGAATCCGACCAACACGAAGAAGTGCCATGCCCGGGTTGCGGCGCCGGCGATCAGAACCATCGAAACCGCAGTACCTGTGAGCCCGATGCGCAGGGCACGGCCGGCTCCGAGCATCTGAGCGATCCGGCCCATGGACGCAGACGCAAGGCCGGCGACCGCAAAAGCCGTGCCGATGAAGAGCCCGATCAACGTGATCGAGTAGTCGAGGTCATCCCGGATTTGAACCGAGAGCGCACCGGTCAGGAACGCTGGCAACGTACTGCACATGGTTGCGGCACTCGCTGCGGCCCAGACACGAAGCTGTGGCACCGGCACGGCGGTGGACTGGGTCGCTTCGATCGTTTCATTTTAGAACCGACCTTCTGTGGCCCGTAGTGTTTGGGCCTGTGACGCTCAACACCGATCGACTCGAGGCGGCAGACGCACACGTTCAGAACAACTACATCGACGCCGGCGTGCTGCCAGGCTTCGCATGGTCGGTCGTCCATGACGACGAGGTCGTGCACACGACGACAAACAAGTACGATCCCGACGCGATCTTTCGCATCTACTCCATGACCAAACCGATCACGTCGGTAGCGATGCTCATGCTGTTGGAACGCGGCCTGTGCCGGCTCAAGGACCCCGTGTCCTACTGGCTCCCCGAATGGACCGATCTCACCGTCTATACCGGCGGTGCTGCGGATTCGATGACCAGTGAACCTGCCGATCGACCGATCACGATCCAGGATCTGTTGACTCACACGAGCGGCCTCACCTACGGCTGGATGGAGGTCCACCCGGTGGATGCCGAGTATCGCAGGAGAACGATCGGTGACCGGGACAATTCGCTCGCTACAACCTGTTCGTTACTTGCAGACGTACCGCTGAAGTTCATGCCGGGCACCGAGTGGCAATACTCGATCTCTACCGACGTCGTCGGACATCTGGTCGAACTCATCACCGAGACAGCACTCGACGAGTTCTTCAGCCAGGAGATTCTCGGACCGCTCGAGATGAACGACACCGCCTTCTGGGTCGGTGACGACAAGGCCGACCGTCTCGTACCCAACACCGCTCTGCCCGCACTGAGTCCGTTCGCCATCCCCGAAAATGCACCCTCGGCCGGCATCGGCGACCTGGTCATCGTCGATGACAACAAGACGGGCGAGTACCGGTCAAAGCCCGCGCTTTTGTCAGGTGGAGGTGGGCTCACGTCGACACTGGACGACTACGTCCGCTTCTGCCGGATGATCTTGAACGGCGGCGAACTCGACGGTTCACGGATCTTGGGATCCCGGACGCTCGCCTACGCCGGCCTCAACCACCTACCCGGTGGTGCGACCCTTGCCGATATCGGACCTCCGATCGGAACCGAAACCAACAACGAGGGAATGGGGTTCGGGCTCGGGTTCAGCGTCGTGCTCGACCCTGCCGCGAACGGGGTGAACCAGAGCGTTGGCAACTTGGCATGGGGTGGGGCAGCCTCGACACTGTTTTGGATCGATCCAAAGGAGAACCTCGCTGTCGTCGGCATGACCCAGGTAATGCCCAGCTGGTCCAACAACCTCCGGGACGAACTTCGTCAGCTTGTGTACGCAGCTCTCTGACATCCCGAGAAGTGCGCCTCGTCGCACCCCTGCCTACCAGCACGCCCTATCTTCAAGGTGTGGATCTGCCGGCGGAAACTTCGACCTTCGATGAAATGGTGGCCGACGGCACAACCGTTCGATCCCCCTACCGTCACTACTGCGACTGGATCGCCGGCGAAGATCCCTCCCGGCTGCTCACAAAGACCGCCGAAGCCGAGACCATTTTCCGCAGGACCGGTATCACCTTCAACGTCTACGGTGATCAGGAAGCCGATGAGCGACTGATCCCGTTCGACATCGTTCCCAGGATCATCTCCGGGCTCGAGTGGCACCGTTTGTCTCGGGGTATCGAGCAACGGGTCCGAGCCATCAACGCGTTTCTGTACGACATCTATCACCGACAGGAGATCCTCAAGGCGGGGAGGATTCCAGAGTCGCTGATCGCCCGAAATGCTGCGTACCTGCCTCAAATGCAGGGCGTTGATCCGCCCGGCCGGGTCTACACCCACGTCGTTGGAATCGACCTGGTTCGAACCAGCGAGCAGGAGTTCTATGTGCTCGAGGACAACGCTCGTACCCCCTCCGGGGTCTCGTACATGCTCGAGAACAGGGAAACGATGTTGCACATGTTTCCCGAGTTGTTCTCGACGATCTCGGTCCAGCGGGTGAACACCTACCCGCTGGAGCTCCGTCGTTCGCTGGCCTCATGTGCCCCCCGCACTTCGAACCACCGACCCACTGTTGCGGTCCTCACCCCCGGGGTCTACAACTCGGCGTACTTCGAACACTCATTTCTTGCTGACGAGATGGGAGCACCGCTGGTTCAGGGACATGATCTTCGGGTGGTCGATGGTCGACTGGCGATGCGAACGACCGAGGATTATCAACCGATCGATGTGCTCTACCGACGCGTCGACGACGAGTTTCTTGATCCCTTGAACTTCAACCCAACGTCGCAACTGGGTATTCCCGGTGTCTTCGACGTCTATCGGGCCGGAAATCTGACCATCGCAAACGCACCCGGTACCGGAATCGCAGACGACAAAGCCGTGTACTCTTACATGCCAGAGATCGTCGAGTTCTATACCGGCGAACAGCCGATCTTGAAGAATGTTCCGACGTGGCGCTGCGCCGAAGCGGAATCGCTGGCCTACGTGCTGGATCACCTCGAAGAACTGGTCGTGAAGGAAGTACATGGTTCCGGCGGGTACGGGATGCTGGTCGGGCCGGCTGCCTCGGCCAAGGAGCGGGACGAATTCGGCCACAAACTCCGTGCCACACCCGAGAACTACATCGCCCAACCAACCCTGGCGCTTTCGTCGGTTCCGATTCTGACCGAGAGCGGACTTGCGCCCCGCCATGTCGATCTTCGGCCCTTCGTCCTGGTCTCGCCGGACTCAATCCACATCACCCCGGGCGGTTTGACCCGGGTGGCGTTGGAGGCAGGATCGCTCGTCGTCAACTCCAGCCAAGGTGGCGGCACCAAGGACACCTGGGTCCTGGAGGACTTCTGATGACGCTCGGAACCACCGCCGGCGGCCTGTTCTGGATGTTCCGCTACTTGGAGCGGTGCGAGAACACCGCCCGACTTCTCGAAGCTGGGCTTCATATCGCACTCACCAAGTCCAGCGAGAGCTCGGGAGAATGGGAATCCGTGGTGCTCACAACCGGCGCCAAGGAGCTCTTCGAACGACATCACGATCGGTACGACCGAGACGCAGTTGTCGACTTCCTCTTACGAGATCCGAAGAACACATCCAGCGTTCTCTCGCTGGTTGAAGCTGCGCGAACCAACGCGCGCATGGTCAGAACTGCGCTGTCTCGCGAAGTGTGGGAGGCGACCAACGACTGCTGGATGGTTCTTCGGGAGGCACTCGCCGATCCGGTTCCAGATCGCGATTTGCCGCAGGTTCTGGGACGAATTCGACGCGAGAGCGCCCTGGTACGAGGAGCACTCCATGGAACCGTGATGCGCAACGACATCTATGACTTCTCACAGCTCGGAATGTTCGTCGAGAGGGCCGACAACACCGCCCGCATCCTTGACGTGAAGTACTACATCCTCCTTCCGTCCGTTTCGGCAGTGGGATCCCGACTCGACACTCTCCAATGGGAAACGATTCTGCGCTCTGTGTCAGCTCAACGCGCGTTCCGGTTCGAGTTTCCAGGCGCGATCACACCTCGAGATGTAGCCGCCTTCCTCGTGCTCGATCCGAGGATGCCGCGATCGCTGGCCTATTGTTATTCGAAAATCCGAGACAACTTGGAGTACCTCGCCACCCAATACGAGGACCGACGCCCCAGTCACGACGTCGCCGCCAAGCTCATCGAGTCGATCAGCGGTCGCGAGATCGAGCATATCTTCGAGACCGGTTTGCACGAGTTCCTGCGAACCGCCATTGGGGAGATCGACGCCCTCGCCGACCAGATCGAGATCGACTACAGGTTCACCAAATGAGTTCATCATGATCTTGAACATCAGCCACGAGACCGTCTACGCCTACGATCAGCCGGTCTCTTTCGGCCTGCAACAGGTTCGACAGACGCCCAGAACGAGTCATGTCCAACGAGTGCTCGAGTGGGAAACTCACGTAGAGGGAGGCACCACCCAAGCCAGCTTCAGCGACCACTACAACAACGCGGTTCAGCTCGTAAGCCTGAGTGAAGGCCAGAACACCTTTCGTCTCGTGAGCAGCGGCTCGGTGGAAACCTCCGACACCGGCGGCGTGTTCGGGGCGGCCTCGGAGCTTGTGCCGCTCTGGCTCTTCTTGCGGTCGACTCCCCTCACCCATGCGGGGCCGCTTGTGGAGCAGCTGGTCAGAGGGGTTCGGGCAGATCCGGGCGACCTCAGTGCGCTGCACGAGCTTTCTGCTCGGGTCCGAGAAACTGTGCGGTATGAAACCGGATCTTCGACGACCTGGTCGACGGCCGAAGATGCTCTCGAGTCTGGGGCCGGTGTCTGCCAGGATCACGCCCACGTCTTCGTCACCGCCGCCCGCCTGGCGGGGTGGCCGGCCCGATATGTCAGCGGATACCTGATGATGAACGATCGGATCGACCAGGAGGCGAGTCACGCGTGGGCGGAAGCACACGTCGCCGGATTGGGCTGGGTTGGGTTCGACGTGTCCAACGGGATCTCGCCAGACGAGCGGTATGTCCGCATCGCAATCGGTCTGGACTATGGCGAAGCGGCTCCGGTGTCAGGAATCAGGTTCGGCACCGCTCGAGAGGAGCTCGACGTCTCGATTCAGGTCCAGCAATAACGACCGATAGGTTCATTGCCATGATGTACATTGCCATGATCTTCAGTGCGCCGACCGCGCCGTCAGGACCGTGACGTACTGCGTCGGCCTGCGGACTGAGCGGGGCCTGGTCTTCATGTCGGACACTCGCACCAACTCCGGTGTCGACAACATCTCGGTCTATCGAAAGATGTCCACGTGGGCCACGGAGGGTGAACGAGTAATCACCCTGCTGTCAGCGGGCAACCTGGCAACGACGCAGTCGGTCGTGAGCCTTCTCGACGAACGTTCGAAGGTACCCGAGGACCGCAGTCCGTCAATCCTCCAAGCACCCACGATGTTTCAAGTGGCTCGGCTTGTCGGTCAGACGATTCGCGAGGTCATCGAATTACAGGCCCAAACGGGCGACACTGCCGACAACACATTCAACGGCACCCTGATTCTCGGCGGACAGATCAAGGGAATGACACCCCGCTTGTTTCTGATCTACCCCGAGGGCAACTTCATCGAAGCGACCGACGACACTCCGTTCATTCAGATCGGAGAAACCAAATACGGTCGCCCGATCCTGATTCGGGCCTACGAACCGTCGATGAGTTTCGACGCAGCGGTCAAACTGCTGTTGGTCTCGTTCGATTCAACAATGCGAGCCAACCTCTCGGTTGGATTCCCGATCGATCTTCAGGTCTACGAGGCGGACACCTTCCACCGCCAGCCGCGCATCCGTATCGAGGAGGACGATCCATACTTCAGGTCGATCTCGGCAGGCTGGGGTGGCGCTCTGCGGCGAGCGTTCGAGTCGCTACCCGATTTCGATCTCGGAGGACGCAGCCCTGCGTAGCTGATCGACGAGATCAGCGAGGAAGTCCTCAGCCGAATCTTCGATGGACGGCTGAACTCCCGCCAAGGCGGCTGCCACCCGTTCGACCTCATCGGGCTTCATCGCCAAACGTGGCCGGGCCGACAGGATTGATTCCATTCGCTTGGCCACCGAATGCGGATCACGAAAATAGGTTGGTGTGCGCCAGTTCGGCAGGTTCGAGAGATGCTCCCGCCATCGTTGGCGTGACACTTCGGGAACCACCTCGGAGATACCGGGCGCAGCGTGGGCCGCTTCGAAGGCCCGCACGACCGAACCGCTACGTTCCGGGCGATCGTGAAACAGCTCGCCGTCGAGCAAGAGTTCCACGCCAACGTGAGCTGATGCTCTCGCAGCACCCCGTCCGACGCCCGCATCGGTGAGATCGTCGAAAACGGACTTCTGACGGAACGTGAACCAGTCGTGGGAATGGAACAGGCGATCGGTGGCGTGATGGAAAGCGACACCGCGACCGACCGGGCCCTCGGCAGAGTGCGGAAGCATCTTGAATCCCCCGATCGTGGCGATGTCAGGGAGCGCTGACCCCAGGTGGACCATCGGGTCACCGAAGTACTCAGCGGCGACCGTGACATGACCGCCGAGATTCACGAGGACAACCTTGGAGCGAGGAGACCGATCGACCACATGGGCGTGCTCACCGATCGGTGAGGCCGAACTTCTCCTTGAGAACCGCATGGAAATCCCGGTCGCCGGTGACGAGAAATCTTGCCTTCTCGATCGAACGTCGGATCGTGATTGCGGAGCCCGGATCGATAGTGGCGA
>JBLYYW010000482.1:0-10804 GCA_048550155.1 Acidimicrobiales bacterium
AACGTGGGTGGATCCGGTGAAGAAGATGTGATCGAACCGCTGCTCCAGTAGCTCGGTTGACACCTCGGGTCCACCCTCAAAGATCGCAAACCCATCTTCGTCCAGGTAGGCGGGAAGCTCGCACGCGATCAGGCTTGATGTTTCCGGCGACAGCTCGGACGGCTTGGCTACCACTGTGTTACCTGCGGCAAACGCAGCGACCATCGGCTCCAGCAGGAGGTTCACCGGGTAGTTCCACGGTGAGATGATCAACGCGACGCCGAGGGGTTCGGGCACGATGTGACCCTTCCCGGGTCGGGCGATCAGCGGCACCTTCACCGACCGTGGTGAGGCCCACTTCCGGAACCGCTTCTTGATGTACTTCGCTTCGGTCAATGAGGGCCCAACGTCTGCTCCCCATGCCTCCACCTCGTGTCTGCCGAGGTCTGACTTCATTGCGGCGAGAAGAGCGTCGGAATGATCCTCCAAGAAACGAATGACCCCATCGAGTTGGGCCTCTCGCCAGTCGAGGTCTCTGGTCCTCCCAGATTCGTAGGCCGCACGAAGTCGATCGACGGCCGCTGGGATGTCGGCGCCGGCGGGGGGCGCTTGGGCGCTCTCGGAAGTTTCGGTCACTGCCATGTCTGGAGGGTATTGCAGCTGTGGCAATCCAGCGCATCAACGTCGGGCTAGCGGTTGAAGTTCTCCCAGTAACGCGACGGGCGAGGTCCTGCCTGATTTAGATACTTCGAGCCGAGCCCGCCCGAACCATACGGGTTGTCGGCCTCGGTGGTCATTTGGATGAAACTGATCTGGCCGATCTTCATGCCTGGATAAAGGGTGATCGGGAGGCTGGCCACGTTGGAGAACTCGAGCGTGATCATCCCGTTCCAGCCTGCATCCACGAAACCCGCAGTGGTGTGGATCAGAAGTCCGAGGCGACCGAGGCTGCTCTTGCCCTCGATCCGGCCGACCAGGTCGTTGGGAAGCCGGATCCGCTCGGCCGTCGACCCCAAGACGAACTCTCCAGGATGCAGGATGAATGGTTTGTCTTCGCTCGCCTCCATCTCGGTGGTCAAGTCGGTCAGATCGGTCTTGACATCGATGTGGCTGCGGGTGTGATTTCGAAAGACGATGAACCGGTGGTCCAGCCGTAGATCAACCGAACTCGGCTGGATCGCGCCGGGGTCGTACGGCTCGATTTCGATCCGACCCTGTTCGACCTCTTTCTTGATCGTGCGGTCCGAGAGAATCACGGCCTCACGCTACCTGCCGATCCCGGCAAGGCAAGCGCTCAGTCCCGGGGAGTCACCGGCAGTTCGTCGGGAGCCAGCGGGGTGTTGGACTTGATGTACTCGGCCAGCCGATCAGCATCACATTTGGGGCAGAGCTGGATCAGACGCATCGATTGAATCGACAACTGGGTGCCCCGGGACTTCTCCAGGATCGATTGGAACGCCGCCCGTACGTCCAGCGAACCACAGGTTGGGCACTTGGGGGTCAGGTCGCGTTCCCACACGAGTCCGCATTCCTCACAGGTCACGGTGATGACCTCGCCATCACGGCTCCCCCGCAGGTTGTCTTCCTCCCCGCAGTTGGCGCACACCGTGTCCGTTGACATGATGCAACGGTAGCGCTGTGTCCGCAGGTGACCGAGGGCGTCCCCTGTGCACGAACTGTGGGATCGGAGCCGGACCTGGACGCATTGACACCAAACGTTGCGCGTGGTGGATCAGACTTGCGAGGTGATTCGTCCCCGTCATGCAGTTCTCAGCCTGGCAGCACTTGGGCTCGGTGGCGCTCTCGCGGCGCTGATCCCCGGCACCGCGGACACCCCCCCTCCTCCGTCTGATCCACTGGCCATGACCGACGCCGAACCTGCCCCGCCGCCTCCTGCCCCAATGGTGCGGGTCGGCGGCTACCTGAGCGACATCGAGATCAGCAAGGACGGGGTTCTCACCATCGCCGGGCAGACCGAACGTGATGGTTCAGCCACCGAACTTCCGGTCACGGTGTGGATCAACAATGAGCCAGCGCAGCCGGTGGCACCAGCCGGAGAGGAACAAGCGGCGAACGAGGTCCCTCAGTCTGGTGAGCTCGCGACCACTCCCGCTGAAGACGCGGACGCACCGGAGCCGGACCCTTCGCCACCGTCCGATATTGATCCTGGGCCCGAACCCTCCGAAGCTTCTGAGCATGCGGCCGACTCCGACGGGCAGACTCCCGAAGGTGAGGTCCCCATCGCGGGTGCGTTCAAGGCCTCAGTGCAGCTTCGAGAGGGCCAACAGGAAGTGTGCGCGATCGCCGGCAACGACGCTGGTCCAGACGGGCTTCTCGGCTGTGAACAGGTGATGTTCCGAGCTCAGCTGTTGGATGGCCGCATGATCGTGGCCGACTACGGCAGCGGTGCCACACCGCGACTGGGTATCGCAGGCGAGGGAACGCCCCAGGAGGCAGCAGCCAGGGTTGCTCAACGTGCCAAGGAGTGGGAAGAGATCACCGGCATCCCAACCATTCCTGCCTTCGACTACATCCAGACCGTTGCTCAAGCGTCACCGGGATCAGACGGCGACTATTCGGCCCACACGTCCCGCGAGGACCTCGAGACGTACCTGGCCGCCATACGAGAGGTCGGCGGGCTTCTGATTCTCGACTTCCAACCCGGGGGTGGACGATTCATGAAGCAGGTACAGCAATACGAGGAGTACTTGCGGCAGCCCGACGTCGGTTTGGCATTGGACACCGAGTGGCGGATGCCGTGGGGCGTGGCTCCGGCCACCATCATCGGGTATGCGGACGCCGCTGAGATCAACGAGGTGGGCGAGTACCTGGCCACGATCGTGGCCGAGAACAACCTGCCCCAGAAACCGTTCGTGATCCATCAGTTCACCCGCCGAATGGTTCGCAATCGTGACGCCATCCCGGCTCGACCCGAGCTGGCCACGATCTTCCACATCGACGGACATGGTGGCAAGACGCTCAAAAAGGGCGTGTACAAGAGCCTGCTACCAGACGAAGAGCACTACACCGGCTTCAAGCTGTTCTTCGACGAAGACCGTGGCCTCATGACACCGCTCGAGGTCCGCGATGAATTGGCCCGCATCCCGGCAATGGTCAGCTACCAGTAGTCGTCCTTCGTAGGACCCTGCCAGCGCGACGCTAGGCGAACTGGGGCAACGCAGCTGCCACGGTGGGTTCCACGATCTTGCCGGCCTGGACGGTGAGCCCCGCACGGAGGCCCTCATCGGCCGCAAGCGCGGCGCCAACCCCATCTGCGAGCATCATCACGTAGCGAAGTGTTGCGTTGTTGAGCGCAATGGTCGACGTGCGGGGCACCGCTCCAGGCATATTGGCAACGCAGTAATGCACGACACCGTCAACGACGTAGGTGGGGTCGGCATGGGTGGTGGCACGCGACGTTTCTGCGCAGCCACCCTGGTCGATCGCAACGTCAACGATCACCGAGCCGGGGCGCATCGAGGCCACCATCTCCTTGGTAATCAAGTGCGGGGCCCGGGCGTTTCGCACCAGCACTGCGCCGATGACCAAATCGCTCTCGGCCACGTGGCGTTCCAGTGAGGCTGTCGTGCTGTAGACGGTCTGGATCGCAGCACCGTACTGATCCGAAAGTGCCTCGAGCACCGCCGGGTCGCGATCGAGCACGACGACGTGAGCGCCGAGACCAACGGCCATTTCGATTGCGTTTCGTCCCACGAAGCCTCCGCCGACCACGGTCACCTTCCCGGCTTCGACGCCGGGGACACCTCCGAGAAGCACGCCGGAGCCCCCGGCGATTTTCTCCAGAGTACGAGCACCGGCTTGCACCGCCAAGCGTCCGGCGACTTGACTCATCGGCGCGAGGAGTGCGAGATCGCCGCGGGGCCCGACCACCGACTCATAGGCGATACACGTTGCTCCGGACGCAACCAAGTCCGCCGCCTGGTCTGGATCGGGGGCGAGGTGCAGGTACGTGAACAGTGTGTGTTCGGGGGTGAGGCGGGCTCGCTCGACAGCCTGAGGCTCCTTAACCTTGATGATCAGCTCCGAGCCTGAGAACACGGCATCGGCATCGGCACCGATCTGGGCACCGGCGGCAACGTACTCGGCATCGCCGAAGCCAGACCCCTCGCCGGCCCCGGCCTGAACCAGGACGCTGTGCCCTGCACCGGTCAGCTCAGCAACGCTGTTCGGAGTGAGTCCAACCCGATTCTCATTGGCCTTGATCTCAGTTGGAACACCTATGCGCATTGGAGCCTCCTCGGGGCGCGGATCGATCTGTGTGACATAAGTTACGCCAGATCCTGCGCCGACTCTTAGGCGAGTTGGATCGCATCTCGCATCATTTACGCACGATTCTTGCGTCGTTTCTCGACTTCAGACACACTTTGTGCGTGACCACGCTTGACAACATCGATCGATTGATTCTGGCTGAACTTCAAGAAAATGGCCGTCGACCCACCTCGGACATCGCCGATCGGGTGGGTCTGTCCCCCTCGGCGTGCCACCGCCGGGTCAGGGCGCTCGAATCAGCAGGTGTCATCGAAGGGTACGTCGCAGTGTTGAATCCCGAGTTGATCGACCGCTCTCTCGACGTGTTCGTCGAGATCTCACTGACCAGCCAGTCGGTCGACAACATCACCGCGTTCGAGAGAGCAGTGCTGACCTGTCCAGAAGTGATGTCATGTCATCTGATGGCCGGCGACGCCGACTACTTGGTTCATCTCGCAGTCGCCGACCCGAAGGACTTCGAGCGCATCCACACCGAACACCTCTCCCGCCTCCCCAGCGTGACCCGCCTGAAGTCGAACTTCGCAATCAGAACCGTGGTCGAAACCACCGCGTTCGAGCTGTGATTCCCTCCGGGGGCCCTCCACGCTCGCCTCCGGCCCTTCACGCCCATGTTCTCACTCGGCGCAAACTGCGTCACCCGACGACATTCTGCCGTTCTGGCGTCGCAGCAGTACACCTCGTGTAGTGCTCCGACGATTTTTCAGCGAAGTGTGTTCGCTCGACGACAGAACATCGGGCGAGACATCCGGCTCAGGAGGGAATACGGTCGCACTTGTGGAACTGCCGGTGATGCCTCCAATAAAGCCCATGCTGGCCAAAGCAATCGCCGGCCTACCCGACGAGGACAAGTATGGCGCGATGGTGTTCGAACCAAAGTGGGACGGGTTCCGATGCATCGTGTTCCGCGATCGTGACGAGATCGAGCTCGGCTCCCGAAACGAACGCCCTCTGACCCGCTACTTCCCCGAGATTCTCGAACCGCTGAAGAGTCAGCTGCCCGAGCGCTGTGTGGTCGACGGTGAATTGATCATCGTGCAGGACAACGAGCTCGACTTCAATGCGTTGCAGCTCCGGCTTCATCCCGCTGAGAGCCGGGTGAACAGGCTGGCGGCCGAGATTCCCAGTTCATTCGTTGCCTTCGACCTGCTGGCGTTGGGCGATGAGGACCTGCGTGCCCGCCCCTACGCCGAGCGGCGTGAGCTCTTGGAACAGGCGCTCGACAACGCCGAAGCCCCGCTTCACCTCACGCCAACCACCACAGACCGGGCCAAGGCCCTCGAGTGGTTCGAAGTGTTCGAAGGGGCAGGGCTCGACGGCTTGATCGCCAAATCCGCCGACCAGCCCTATGTCGAGAACAAGCGAACCCAGTTGAAGGTGAAACACATCCGCAGTGCCGATGCGGTCGTAGCCGGCTATCGAATTCACAAGGACGGCAAAGGTGTCGGATCTCTCCTGCTCGGCCTGTATGACGACAGCGGAAACCTCCATCACGTCGGCGTTGCGGCAAGCTTCACCGCAAAGCGAAGGACCGAACTACTCGACGAGCTCGCCCCCCTTGTCGACGGCGCGATGGAAAACCATCCGTGGCGTGACTGGGCAGAGGCGTACGCTCACCAGAGCACTCAGATGCCCGGCGCTCCTCATCGTTGGAATGCGCAGCGGGACGGCAGCTGGGTTCCACTACGGATCGAACGGGTCGTGGAGGTGAAGTACGGGTCCACACTTGGCGGACGATTTCGCGAAGTCACCAAAGTGCTTCGTTGGAGACCGGACAAACAACCTAGCGAATGCGACTTCGATCAGTTGCAGGAGCCGATTCCGGTGGGAGTTGACACCGTGCTGGAAGCGCAGGGGTGACCATGGCTGCCTCCGAGAAGATCACACTCGAACTGGCCGGCCGGGAGGTCTCGATCTCCAATCCGGACAAGGTGTTCTTCACCAAACGAGGCGAGACCAAGCTGGACTTGATCGAGTACTACCGGGCCATCGAGGACCCGCTGATGAAGGCGATCGGTGGTCGACCCATCCTGATGCAACGGTTCCCCGACGGGGCCAGCGGCAAGTCGTTCTTTCAGAAGCGGGTACCCAAGGGAGCACCCGATTGGCTCGAGACAACCGTGGTCGCCACACCGAATGGAACGACATCAAACGCCATGGTGGCTGCCGATATCGCCCACGTCGCATGGGCGGTGAACATGGGCTGTCTCGGATTCCATGGCTGGCCTCACACCGCCGCCCAGCCAGAGTCCACCGACGAGTTGCGGGTTGACCTCGATCCTTCGAAGGGGATCACGCTCGACGACATCAAGACGGTCGCCTTTCAGGTTCGTGATGTATTGG
The DNA here is from genome assembly GCA_048550155.1 of Acidimicrobiales bacterium. GTDB lineage: Bacteria > Actinomycetota > Acidimicrobiia > Acidimicrobiales > SZUA-35 > JABDIY01. The sequence continues at coordinate 6,610 of JBLYYW010000482.1, forward strand.
ACGAGGTGGGCATTGCGGTGTATCCCAAGACGAGCGGTAGCCGTGGCCTCCACCTCTTTGCCCATCTCAAGCCGGGCTGGGACAGCTACTCGGTCCGAGCCGCCGCAGTCGCTTTGGCCCGTGAACTGGAGCGCCGTTTCCCGGACACGATCACTGCCAGGTGGTGGAAGGAGGAGCGTGGCCAGCGGGTCTTCATCGATTTCAACCAGAACGCTCCGCACAAGACGGTGTTCGCCACATGGTCGGCTCGGGCTCGCGTCGGAGCTCAGGTCAGCTGCCCGCTGCATTGGGACGAAGTCGCCGATGTCGACCCCGATGGCCTGACCATCGCCACCGTCCCGGCCAAGGTGGCAGGCGGAGGAAACCCATGGGCCGAGATGTACGACTCGCCCCAAGACATCACGCCGCTGCTCGAGTGGTACGACCGCGACATTGCCGAGGGTCTTCAGGACGCACCGTGGCCACCGGTCTACCCGAAGATGCCGAACGAACCGTCTCGGGTGAACCCCAGCAGGGCAAAGCCTGGCGACTAGGTGCACGTGGCGTCGCTCCCCAAGAATCTGCACCTCCCACACCCAACCGAGGTTCGGTCCCAGGGCACAGAGTGTGGATGGGTCGGAGATTCAGCGGGACCGAAGCCCCCCGGTGACGTCGAGCACCGCACCGGTGGTGTAGCTGCTCAGAGGCGACAGCAACCAGCAGATCGCAGCCGCAACTTCGCCTGCGGTGGCTGCCCGGCCGAGAGGGATCGACCGACTGCGGGCCTGGGTGATCAACCACTGCTGGTACGACTCGGTCGATCCGGACATCTCATGCCGTTCGACTTGTCGAGGGGTGTCGGTAATGCCCACCCCTACCCCGTTGACCCTGACCTCAGGGGCCAGCTCGAGCGCGAGCGAGCCGAGTGCATTGTCGAGAGCTGCCCGCCCAGCGCTGATCGCCGCCATCGGAAGAGATGGGCGGGCGGCGGTCGGAGCGGTGATGCCCACAACACTTCCGCCTGAAGCGGTAAGGGCTGGCGCGGCCGGTCCGACCACATTGAGGAGCCCGAGGAGCTTGTCCGACACCTCCGCTACGACATCGGAGGGATCGAGTTCCAGAAGGGTGCCGTGCCAGCCCCAGCCAGCCACAGCAGCGACGCCGTTCAATCCATCTCCGTGCTGTTCTGCGGCCGCCACGAGCCCAGCGGCAGAATCGGAGCTGCACACGTCGGCTGCCACGGCGAGTACATCGGCTGAGTTGAGATTTGCTTCAGCTGCCGCAAGTCGCTCCGGGTCCCTGCCACAGATCGTCACCCGGGCACCTTCGGCCAAGAGTAATCGGGCGGTCTCGAGTCCGATGCCGGACGATCCGCCCGTAACGAGCACGTTCTGACCGCGTAGACCAAGGTCCATACCGACCAGTATTGGTGGTCGTGGGCCGCTGTGCCGGGTTTAGGAGACGGTTACCGCTGGATAGAAGGCAACGTAGTCGGTGATGTGGGTGGCCTTCTCGAAGGGTTCTTCGTACTGCCAGGCCACGTTCTCCTTGGTTTCACCGTTAGCGGAGACGTTGTAATACGTGGCGTTTCCTTTCCATGGGCAGTGGGTGCTGAGGTCGGTTCTGGTGAAGTAGTCCCAGTTGACACTGTCAGCGGGGAAGTAGTGGTTACCTTCCACCATTTCGGTCGAATCGGATTCGGCGAGGACGACGCCATTGAAGGTTGCGATGGTCATGTCGGCTGCAACCCCACGCCAACCTCGATTGTTCCGCCGCTACAGCTGCATTTCCAGCATCGCCACTTCCTCGTCGGTTCCATAGGGCCGTTCCCGCCCAACCTCGGTGAACCCGAACCGCTCATGAAATCGCAGGCTACGGGGATTGGGCGGAATGGTGTTCACCTCGGCACACATCACCGGTTTGCCAGCGGCTCGACCGGCGGCGGCCACCCGTTCGTAGAGCTCGTCTCCGAACCCACGCCCTCGCGTTGCGGGCGACAACATGATCCGGTCGACATAGATGAACTGCGGATGACGTTCAGAGAACCAGCGATAGTTCGGCGATCGATACGCACCGCCCTCGATCATCACGACAAGGACCCCCTCGATTGCTCCGTCCAGCTCGACCAAGTCGAACAGGAACGCTTCAGCGATCAGGTGGTCCATACGAACGCCGTCCATCGGGCCGACGTCGGGGACGTTGGCTTCATTCAGCGCCACGACTGCATCAGCATCATCGGGATGGTACGGCCGGATCACCGATGAGCCGCCAGGTGTTCGGCTCGCCGAACGATGTCGGGAGCCATCAGCAGCTCTGCCGCTTCGACGATGGCATCGGTCGCCCCGGTCCACCGAAGTTCGTCGACGGAGGTGATCGTCGGCGCCGACTCATCGAGGGTCGCGAGCTTCTTGAACAACATCGCATCGGCGAGATTCTCCCGTAGCGTGTCGGCTAGTTTGGCTGCTCCCCGAACGGTTACCTCCCATTGGCCATGATGCAGAGGGATGTTCTCGATGGTGCCGTAGTGAGCCAGAACCGAAGCGGATGATTTTGCGCCCCATCCCTTGAGACCGGGGAACCCGTCGGCCGAGTCACCGGTGAGAGCCAGCCAATCCGGGATCGATTCGGGCGGTACCCCGAACTTCTCCACAACATCGGCCACATCGAAGAGCTTGTTGCGGCGGCTGTCCAGTTGCAGCACGCGCCCGGCCCGAACCGATTGGGCGAGATCCTTGTCGGCGGTGCACAGCAACACTCGATCCACACCGGGGTCGGCCGCGGCAACCGCTGCCGCAGAAGCCATGCCATCATCGGCTTCGTACTCGACCATCGGGAAAAGGGCGATACCGCACGCCTCGATCGCCAACTCCAACGGCTGGAACTGGGCTTTGATCTCCGGTTCGATCCCGGTGCCGTCCTTGTACGGCGCGTACAGATCGTTGCGAAAGCTCTCGATCACATGATCCGTGGCAACCCCGAGGTGGGTGACGCCCTCTTCCAGCATCCCGAACAGGTTCCGGACGACGGCCCGAGCGGCCCCAACTTCTACCCCGTTGCCGTTGACTCGGGACGGTCGGCCCGGCGCAAAGTATTGTCGGAACAACTCATAGGTTCCGTCGACGAGGTGCACTTCGATTCCCACCGCTCCAACCTAACCGAGCTTTAGGATCGGGTCTCATGGCAGGGTGGTCCGACAGGACGAAATCATCAGCGAGGTAGCAGCGGACCCGCCGCTTCCGGGCCGAAGTGATCTCCTCACGATTGCACTGACCTTCCTGGCGTTGGGAATCACGACCCAGGTGATCCTTCTGGACACCGGAATCTCGCTGACCAGGGCGTGGGTCGCCAGCGCGGTGATCTACAGCGCCACGAGCCAGTTCGCCTATCTCGCTGTGGTCCAGGCGGGCGGATCGGAGGTAGCGGCGATTGTTGCGGGGTGGATCGTTGCGTCCCGCTTCGGAATCCTGGCCGTTGCGATCTCCCGGGTTTTCCGGGAGGGAGTCGGCGTCAGGGCAGTGGCGGCCGTCCATGCGTTCGACATCAACGTCGGCCTGGGGCTTCAGCAGGTCGATCAGGCCAGGGCAAAGAAGGCATTCTGGGCTGCGACGTTGGCCATGATGGTGGGCTGGTTCGTCGGGATCGCCGCAGGAACGTTTCTCGGAGACGCAATGGGTGACACCGAGCGATTCGGGATCGACGCTCTCTTCCCGGCTGCTCTGCTGGCGATCGTCGGCAATGCCCTGCGAACCCGAAACGGCATGGTCGCCGGCGTGACGGGAGCACTGATCTGTGCGGTCCTGATTCCCATCACTCCTGCAGGACTGCCGATCATCCTGAGCGTCTTCGGTGTTGCGGTGGCGATTCTGTGGGAACGGCGGAGATCCTCATGACCATCACCGCCATTGTGCTGATCGCCGCCGGTGTGTGGGGCCAACGGCTTGCGGGCATGTTCCTCGTGGGGCCATTGCTGGAGAAGCGTCCCGTTCTGGCCCAAGCTGCCGCCCTCATCCCCGCTGCGGTGATCTGCGCTGTGATCGTTCAGCTCACGATCGCCGACGGGAAGTCGCTCGTGGTTGATGAACGGCTCGCCGGTCTGGCCGTCGCCGGGGTTCTGGTGTGGCGCAGAGCGCCGTTCATCGTCATCGTGATCGCAGCGGCTGCCACCACGGCAGCGTTGCGATCTCTGGGATAGCGCCGGAAGCGACGTCTGTCCAGC
>JBLYYW010000483.1:0-6002 GCA_048550155.1 Acidimicrobiales bacterium
AATGGGCCGCAGAGTGGACATCGTGCATAGACAGGGACAAACCGGCCGCATTCACCGAAAACCTCAACAGTGACTGCATCTCCTTTACGAGCAATCTCAGCAGGATACGAGTCCGAACTCCCATCATCCCGTGGGAAACCACATTTGGAAAAGTGATCGGGTTCGACAGAATCGACACCGACGCCGTAGCTGAGGTCAGCACCGCCCTCGCCGCCAACGGCGGCGTCCTGCCCTTTGGCATGCCCGGCGGCAGCAGGAGCGCCACGGAAGTATGTCTCAAGACGGGGGCCAACCCGAAGAACATCAGTCCGTGTGACGGGCCAGACGGGGGAAACTTCGGATTCCTGGACTTCACACAATACGGCAACGACGAGTTGGGCACCGCGACGCTGTGCCACGGTGGTGGAACCGACAAGATCGAGCGCAATATCGCAGGAGGTATCGACCACAACCTGGGATCGACGACCAATCCGCATGCAACCTCTCACACAGAAGTAGACGGCTGTCTCGACGGCAACATCAACTACCAGCCATACCATGTCAACACCGAGACTGGCAACATGTCCCTGGTCCTCGACGACGGCTTTGTCGACGGTGTCGATGGTCTCGACGGCCGACTGGCCCGGGGCAGCAACCGCGTCGGCGTTCGCGGCAATATGCTCGATGACACACCTTTGTGGGACTACCTCAACGACGCCGGTCGCACGCTGTGCGGATGGCCGATCAGCGACCACGACACCCTCGATGCCTGCCTTGCCGCAAACTATTCGGGAGGCATCTGGGTTGGTGGCGAGATCTTTGACGCCGGCGTTATCAGCGCCCCCCGCTTTGGGTGGGTTCCGCTCCTCCTCGAGCCGACCCTGGGCCCTGGGTCTGCCACAGTGACGATCGCTGGCTTCATGCCGATCTACATCCAGACGACCTTCTGGGGTTGTAACGCCAGCGGTTGTGACCTGGAATGGGACCCAGGCGAGGCCTTCTCCCCCGGTGCGAACAACACACGAATCGAAGCGTCAACGGCCGTCAACATTCCGATACAAGCCCTTCCCGATGTTGTCCGCAGTATCGCACCGGGCAGCGGCACCCAGGTCACGTATCTGCTGTCGAAGTAGGTCATCACTACGGAGCGTCCGGGTCTCCTCCGGTGTGCGACCGTCGCATCCTCTTCAACTGCCGGTCACCCGAGCGCGCACTCCAGGACCGCGGGCCACCAATCCGACGCCAACTGCCCCGTTTTGCACCGCTAACTGTTCCGGTGCTCGATAGCGGGCGGTCACGGCGCGTTGACCTGAACCAATACACGGCGATGGCAACCAAGCCGATCATGGCGGCGATCGCCCCAATCGGCAACCAGGCATTGCCTGCAGATCCGGTCGGCTCCGTCGAATGACCCGGTTGACGGGCCAGCCCGGATACCGAACCGACTGCGGGCAGCCAATCCTCGGGGATGACCTCGCCGTCCGCACGATAGATTCGCGTCGCCGAGCACTCGTCGAGTTCGTAAGGCGCTCTGGCATTCTCTGGTATCACGATGTAGTTCACACCAATACGAAACGAAACCCCCGAGCCACCGGGAGCCCGCACCACTACTTCGTCTGCGAGATCGCCGCCCTTCCAGATCCAGTCCACGCGGATTACGGCCTCGTCGCTACCAAACGGCGATTCGATCACCTCGCCGACGAACGCCACTGTCGTGTCCGATAACGCAGTCTCCAGGGATGGGGTGCTGGCGCACTGTGCGACCGCGATGCCGGCGGGGACGACAAGCGACCCCGCAGCAACAATGAGAACACCCAGCAACCGACTCAACTTCATGACTTGTGGATCGGAACCAAAGGCACCTTCCTCAACCCATTTGACGCATCCGTGCGGTGTGGTGGCGCTTGGAGCCGGTAGTGGCCATCGTGGGTCGGTTGCGGCAGACTAGGTGTGCAGAGATTGCGGGAACCTGGGAAAGGGCCCAAACGTGTACTGGTCATGGAGATCGCAGTAGTGACAGATCCCCCGCAGGTGCCGATCAGTCGAGTCGACGAACACTTTGACGGGTTCTACCGGTCCAGCCGAGATCGCGTGGCACGGGCCCTCGTGCTTACCCTGGGCGACCAGGCGTTGGGTGTTGAGGCGACCGACGAGGCAATGACCCGCGCTTACCAGCGGTGGGATCAGATTCGTAACTATGAGAACCGCGAGGGATGGGTATACCGGGTCGGCCTCAATTGGGCGCGCTCGATCTGGCGGAAGCGTCGCCGCGAGGTCGGCGAGGTGTTCGAGACACCACCTATCCACGATGCGCTCCTCGATGTCGACGTCGAGCGTGCCCTGGCCAAACTCGACAGTCGCTTTCGATCGGTAGTCGTGCTGAGGCTCTATCTCGATTGGTCCGTAGAAGACACCGCGGCTGCTCTCGGAGTGAAGCCGGGAACCGTCAAGAGCCGGATGAGCCGAGCCATCGCCCGGCTGGAGAGGGACCTCGGAGGTGACCACTCATGAACACCGAGAATCGCATTCGGGACTACCTGCACCGCAAAGCCGAAAGCCTCGATATCGAAGCCAAGCCCGTACCGCTGGCGCAGCCGTCGGCCCGCACCGGTCGCGGCCGGGTCGTTGCACTGGCGGCTGCCGCCGCACTGATCGTGGTTGGGGCGCCTCTGGTCGTCCTTTCCCAGGTAGCCGATGACCCGGCGACAGAAGAACTCGCCGCCACGACACTGAGTCCTTCGACCACCGTCGTTGTCACGACATCTACAACCGTGGCGTCTGTCGTCACCGATGCGCCTGCCGCCACACCCGAATCGTGCGGCACCGCCACGGCCCGGCCCGCCGACACCGTTGTCGCCTTCTATGGATCCTGTTCCGAGAATCCCGAACTCCCCTACCCGGTATATCGCCAGGGGTCGCTCACCTTGACGCTCGAGGAAGCTCTCTCCGCGTTGTTGAGAGGAACGACACCCGACGAGAACGGTCGGGGGATCCATGCTCCGTTCGATTCGATCGATCGGAGCGATGAAGTCGAAGTGGTCGCTACCGTCGACGATGCCTCGATTGCCCATGTTGAGCTCTATCTCGACGGCGCCCCATGGATAGCCGACACTGCTTCCTGGTCGTCGGCCCAACTCATTTCGCTACTCGATTCTCTCCAGTCCACTGTCTTCTTGCAGGAGGACATTGCCGGTCTGGATATGACGACGCTCTGTTTCGAGCAGGTCGCCTGCGACCGCACTGTCACCCGAGCGGAATGGGCGGGAATTCTGTTCTCGAACACGGGCACCCTTGTCCAGTACACCTGCAGCCTGGAGGAAGCCTGGCTGGATCCCAACCGCTGCACGCTCGATGGCGTACTCGCCGCAACAACGTTCTCGGGAACGGTGGCCGACATTCCGACCAACGACACACTCAAGGTCCGGGCGGGTCCCGGGACTGAGTACTTCGTTCTCGGCGAACTCAACCTCGGTGATCAGGTCGTCGTGACTAACGCGACATCGCCGGCGAGCGATGGTGGGCTGTGGCGGATCGTCGACTCCCCGACCACCGAGCCAGGTTGGGTAAACGCCTCGTTCCTCGACATCGCCGAAGAGTGATCTAGAGCAAGGAAACCCGCTCCACGACCTCGTACTTGGCCGGACCATGTCCCAGCACCGAGCGATACAGGATGACCTCACGCACGTCGAGAGCGATCTTGGCGGGCGGGACGGCATCGACCAGTGCCCGGATGTCAAACGGTGGCCTGATCCGACTGATGGTCAGGTGGGGGTGAAATGGCCGCCCCTCGGGCTCCATCCCGGCTGCCTGTGCCGCCGCTTCGCATTCTGTAGCAACCGCCGCCAGCGATTCGATCGCACCACCAAGGCCGAGCCAGAGCACCGATGCCTTGGACTCCTTCGGGAACCCACCCAGTTGGGTGAGCCGGATACGAAACGGTTCCACCAGGAGATGCTGATCAAGGTGAGCAACGATTGCGTCGCGTTGCCTCGCCTCCGTTGGTCCCAGAAAACGAAGGGTGACATGCCAATTCTCAGGCGGTACCGGTCGGCCCGGCAGGTAGTCGCCGTCCAGCGACGCCTCGAGATGCGTGGCCAAAGCATGCCGCGTGTCGTCGTCCAACCCTGCTGCCAGAAACATGCGTTCGGGCATCAGACCCAACGTCCCCGCTTCGGATTCCCTTGCCACCACTCCCCCGACATCGCCAACCTGGCGAGGTGCAGCGCACCGGTGGTCGTATAGGTCCGCACCCGTTCCCGATCGCCGGGCAACGAAACGGTCCTTGCCTTGGTCTGTTCCGGGGTGTGCACTCCGATCACCATCGTGCCCACGGGACGTTCTTGCGGATCGGGCCCGGCCGAGCCGGTAACGCTGATGCCGACATCCGCCCCCAGCGCCGCGGCTACACCGTCCGCCATCGCCATCGCAACGGCCTCGCTAACGACCCCGTGCTCAGCAATCAGAGCGCCATCGACCCCCAGATTCATCCGTTTGACGTCCTCCTGGTAGGCGACAATGGCGCCGCGGAAGACCTTGGACGCACCCGGTATCGCAGTAATCCGCGATGCCAACATCCCTCCGGTTGCCGACTCGGCTGTGGCCAACGACCACCCCCGCCGCTCAGCCAGCCGCAGCAGGATCCTTTCGATCGTTTCGTCATCGACGCCAAAGACCAAGCTACCCAACCGCTCCTGCACGGCGGTTTGCAGCGGAGCCACCAGCGCCTCGGCGGCTTCGGTCGTCGCCGCTTTGGCCGTGAGCCGGATCTTTATCTCGGCGGCCGACGCCAGGAACGCCATCGAGGGATTCCCATCGTCGTAGAGGTCAGCAAGCATCTCCCCGATCTTCGACTCGGACTCGCCATAGGTCCGCAATACACGATTGAGGACAACACGCGCATCAGATCGATCGCTCAACTCGTCGATCACATACATGTCGAGCAGTAATTCGAGCTCGGCAGGGACCCCCGGTGCCGCAAAGATGACCGTGTCGTCGATATCGAGACGTAGTCCAGGTGCTGTCCCCTTGGGGTTCTCCAGCAGATCGGCACCCTCCGGGTACTCAGCCTGCTTTAGATTCGACTCGGGCATCTCCCGGCCGCGGCTTGCCCACCAGCGTCGCAACCGATCCGCATATTCCTCGCTGAACACAATCGGCCGGTCGACAGCAGCGGCAATCGCTTCTCTGGTTATGTCGTCCTGCGTCGGACCGAGGCCCCCGGTGATGATGAGGGCGTCGGCGCGGGACATTGCCAGCCTGATTGCATCGACCATACGACCGTGATCATCGCCAACAACCGATGAGTGTTGATGCTCCAGACCCGCATCGGCAAGACGGAGACCGATACTGGCGGCGTTGGTGTTGACCGTCTGGCCATACAGCAGTTCAGTACCGACGGCGATAACTTCAACGATCATCTGACGACTACCGCTTCGAGGTCCGTCCCATAGGCGCCCCGGACCTCCGCTCGAACCCAGTCGCCGGGCTCGCCATCATCGAGCAGAATCAATCCGTCGATCTCCGGTGCTTGCCGGTAGCTCCTGCCGACGGCCTGTCCATCCTCGACCTGGTCAATCAGAACCTCGAAGGTTTGACCGATCTGGGCGGCATTTCTGGCGTGGGTGATGTCGTCCTGAAGCCCCTGCAGATAGCGGAGCCGTTCCATTGCCAAATCTGCGGGCACCTGGTTGTCAAAGTCCTTCGACGGTGTGCCCTCTTCGGGCGAGTAAGGAAACAGACCGACCCAGTCGAGTTCGGCCTCAGTCATGAACGAAGCAAGGTGCTCAACGTCCTGGTCCGTCTCGCCGGGGAAACCGACGATGAAGCTCGAGCGGAGGGCGGCGGCCGGCGCTTGCTCACGAATTCGGCCGATGAGGTCGAGGTGGCCGTCCCCGCTGCCCGGGCGCTTCATCGCTCGCAACAACCCCGGCGACACGTGCTGCAGCGAGAGGTCGAAATAGTCGACGACGGTCGGGAGCGACGCCATCGTCTCGATGAGCTCAGGGCGGATCTCACGCGGGTAC
>JBLYYW010000484.1:0-4046 GCA_048550155.1 Acidimicrobiales bacterium
ACCGAACCTTCCACCACTACCACGTCTACGACCGAGACCACGACAACAACCAGTTCGCCTCCCACGACGACCCCCACGCCACCAGACGTTCCCGCGGTACCTGCCGCCGACGCTGGTCTCGAAATCGTGCACGGGCTGAGCCAACCCCCGGTTGACGTCTATCTCGATGGTGAACTCCTCGTGGGCGGTTTCGCACCGGGAGAGATTGCCGGGCCCCTGGGTCTGACGGAGGGAGACTACGAACTCGAACTGTTCGCCGCGGCTGACGATCCTGCCGCCACGACCGAACAACGAACCGACGATGCGCTGATTGGTCAGACAGTACCGATCAGCGGCAAACCCGAAGCCCTCGTCGTCGCAGACGACGGAAACGACGGTGTCGCGATTCTGGGCTTCAGCGAGGATCTACGCCCGGTTGATCCCGGGGAGGGTCGATTCTCGATCCGCAACCCGACCAGCTCGACCATTCAGGTGACTCTCGAACCCTTGACCAGTGGCACAGCTGTGGAACGCCAGGCCATAGCACCCGGCGCATTCCTTTCGGCGGACCTACCGTCGGGCGACTACCAACTGCTCATCAGCGACGAGAACGGATCCGAACTGTTGGCCACCGTTGTCTCCAATACTGAGGGCGAAGCAACCGCGGCGACGTTCCTGAGCGACGGAACACCGCGACTGATCTTGCAGCGGATCGGCGATCTTGGCACTCCACCGAACGGTATCCCCACTGGTACCGGCGGGCTTCTGCCCGGCTCTGAAGATCCGATCACAGGCCTTCTCATCGCTGCAGCTGGGGCAATCGCGTTGTTTGCGGTCGTCGGCCGTGAACGACTCCGCACAGGAAGCAGCTGAGTGCCTCGGCGTCTTCGTCATCGCCATTTCGGGGTGGTCTATGTCTTGGCCATCGTCGGGCTCGTCGTTGCACCACCGGCGACAATCCAGGGCGGATCGATTCAGACCGAAGTTCGGACCGCCGTAACCGCAGAACGGCTCGAGCTTGCAGTTCACGCACAGCGAAATCAACCCGCATCCCATGCGATTCCGTTGAGGACGTCAGCCCGTGCCCGAGTCGAGCGCCCGGCGTCGTCCACACCCGTGTCGATCACGGTGCCAAGAATCGATATTGAAGGGCCCATCGTGCCGGTCGGCATCGCTGCTGACCGTCAACTCGATGTTCCACTTGCGCTGACCGCCGGGTGGTACCGACACTCGTCGACACCGGAAACGCCGGGAGCGACGGTCATCGCCGCCCATGTCGACTTCGAGGGGCAGCCGGGGTTGTTCTTCGACCTTCGGCTCGCAGCGACCGGAGACATCGTCCGGTTGGAACTGGCCGACGGCAGCCACATCGACTACGTCGTTTCCGACGTGGTGTTGTACGACAAATCCGAACTGCCATCAGAGCAACTGTTCCGATCCGCAGGAGACCACGCACTGCACCTCGTCACCTGTGGCGGATCCTTCGATCGGTTTGCGAGAAGCTACCGAGGAAACCAGGTGATCACCGCACTACCGATTACTTCCTGACCTGCCGGGGGTCAGCCGAGCAGGCCCAGGTCGTCTTTCATCTGTAGGATCCGCTCCACGCTGGCGTCAAGACGCTGCTCGGAAATACGGCCAGAGGACACCGCATTCGTGATCCCTGACACCGCAGCGGCGAGGTCCGGAGGGACCAGCAGAATGTCGATTCCTGCCTCGACAACGCGTACCGCCAACTCGGCTTCTTCGATCCCATCCAGGGCTCTCATGTCCATCGCATCGGTGAAGAGCACACCACCAAAACCAAGCTCACTGCGGACAAGGTCCTCGGTCAACCGGGGCGAGATCGTGGCGGGTTCGCTGGAGCCCAGGCTGGGAACAGCCAGGTGGCCGACCATGATGGCACTCGTGTCCGCATCCACAGCCGACTCGAACGGCGGAAGATCGATGGTTCGCCACTCCTGTTCGCTGGAGGCAACCGTTGGCAGCTCCCTGTGGCTGTCAACCTCGGTGGCGCCGTGTCCTGGCCAGTGCTTGGCCACCGGGGCAACCCCACCGTCCTTGAGCCCGGATACTGACGCTGTAACCATCTCGGCGACGAGCAGTGGATCGGAGCCGTAGGACCGATTGCCGATCACCCCGACGTCAGACCGGACAACATCGGCGACCGGAGCAAAAACAACATTGATGCCGATACCGCTCATCTCGTGTCCGGTCAGGAGTGCTGCGTCGTAGACCGCAGAAGCGTCGCCTGCCAAGGATCGGGCCGAACCGGCCGGTGTGATCCCTTCGCCCCGTATACGCAGCACTCTGCCGCCCTCCTGATCTGCTGCGATGAGGAGCCCGGGCAGTTCACTCTGGATTGCGATCTCCTGGAGGTCACGGCTGAACTCGCCGATTTGCTGCGGAGACACCACGTTGGGACCCAGATACATGATGCCTCCCAACCGGTAGGCCGCCACGATCTCAGCCGGTGTGCCGAAACCGCCGAGCGCCGAGTTGTAGCCCACGTCGGCGCCGGTCACCGTGTCGACACCCGTGCCCCGCAGAACCGGCATCAACATCTGCCCGATCTTGTCTTGCAGCGTCATCATCTCGACCATGGCGAGCACCGGATCAGTGGTGGTCGTCGTCGGCTCGGTAGTGGTCGTGGTTGGTGGTTTCGATGTTGGTGGATCCGGAGTGCTTGTGGTTTCCGCCGCTTGAGCTGATGTTGTTGCTCCGACGGCCTGGCTCGAGGATGATCCGTTTCCACAGCCAACGGCTACCAGCATCACAAGGATGCCCAGAAGCGCTCCTTTGTGAAGAACAGGGAGAAACCGCACCCGCGGATCGTAGTGTTCGGATAGAACGGGGAGGTGGCACCGACAACGGACTGGAACCCCAAGCTACGCAATGAGTTCACCAAGCCCTATTGGGCCCCGCTCCAGGAGTTTGTTGCCGCCGAGCGGCAGCGTGGCCCGGTCTACCCGCCTCACGACGACGTGTTTGCGGCGCTTCACTTGACGCCGCTCGAAACGGTACGGGCTGTGATCCTGGGGCAGGATCCGTACCACGGTCCGGGCCAAGCCCACGGCCTCTGTTTCTCAGTGAAGCCACCGACCCCGCCTCCGCCGTCACTCAGGAACATCTTTCGCGAGATGACCTCGGACCTTGACATTCAAACCCCTGGGTCTGGCTCGCTCATCCCGTGGGCACACCAGGGCGTCTTGTTGATCAACACCGTGTTGACCGTTCGCGCCGGCGAAGCCAATTCACACCGTGGCCGCGGGTGGGAGCACTTCACAGATGCGGTCATCGACGTGGTGAACTCGAAGGCTGAGAGGGTCGTCTTCATCCTGTGGGGTGCGTCCGCTCAACAGAAGATGGACAGACTCAATCTCGATGTGCATGCTGCGGTCACCTCGCCGCATCCCAGCCCGTTGTCTGCTTCGAGGGGTTTCTTTGGTTCCCGTCCCTTCAGCCGCACCAACGAACTCCTCATTGAGACCGGACGCGACCCGATCGATTGGACCCTGCCCTAGCGGGATGCCGGTTTCCTAGGCCGCTTCGAAGTGGGCTTGGTCTCGCTCGGCCTTGGCCTGGGCCAAGGCTGCGTCAGCACGCCTCAGCAGTGTTTTGTATTGGCGAAATTCTCGAGAATTGCGGAGTTTCTCATCGCGTACCGCCTGAGCTCGGGCCACTTTCTCGGCCGCGAGTTCACTCTCGAGAGCACTTGCCTTTCGAGCCTCGGCTGACAACTTCCGCTCGAGGGACTCGACGTCTGTGCGCTGTCGCCGGGCGATATACCAGCCGATCACGGCAGAGAGAGCCAGTCCTACGAGTACGCCCAGAAAAAACACTCCGACATTCCCTTCGTTCGCGGCGGTTGAGAACCTGCGTCGTTCTGAAGGTAGTCGCCGTCGATCGCCCCCACGCGGATAGCAAGGCCCGAAGGCGAGCGAAAGCGAGCGAAAGGGCCCCCGGAGGGAAATCAGGCTGGATAGGGGCCGGTGTCGGGTCCGGTGCTTCTAGTTCGCTTCAATTCATAGAACCCCGGCACGCTCATGACCTTGGCCATTCCGTCC
>JBLYYW010000485.1:0-2627 GCA_048550155.1 Acidimicrobiales bacterium
CGGTGCCGGGGTGATGACCTCGTTCACCGGTTCGGGATCAACGTCCACATCAACGAAGATCACAGCTATCACAATCGACAAGGGCGAGCCGAACCCCGAAGAAGAGCTCTTGCGTGGTGTTCACAACCACTCGACCGTCTACACCCTCACCGTCGAAAACAACCCGACCTTCCCAACCGACACGGTGGTCGTCGACGACTATCTACCGGCCGGTCTCGAATTCCTGGGCTGCGGGACGATCGACAACACGACGGATGCACCGACGTTCCCCGGTAACAACGTGGAATACAGCGGCGCATCCCGACTGGACGCGTCGACTCCGGACATTGCGATCGACTGTCCGTCGCCGTCCCTGGTGGAGACGGTCGAGCTGGACCCTGACGGCGCCGGTCCATTGCCCTTGGGCGTCTACACACATGTGCAGTGGGGGATCGGGAATCATGGGATCGGTCAAGTAACGACGATCAACTACGCAGCCGGCATCCCGATCCGGGAGAACACCCTGTCGTGGTCCGGCGGCTCCGCGCCGGCAACCGACGGGAGTCAAGCGGCCAACCTCGACAACAACGGTGGAACCGAAACTGCTGACGAGCAGGTCCTCCAGAGCCATGCCATCGTCGCCGGCGACTACACCGGCCCCCTCGGAGGTGGTGCCACCAACCCAGTGGGCGATCAGCACACCCACAGCCGAACCGCCGAGGACATCCGAATCTTGAAGTCGGTATCGCCGGAGAACGTGACCCAGTCAACGGCCACGATCTGGACGATCACCGTGGACACCGGGGAGTATCGCACGGTCGATAATCTCGACGTCACCGACGTGCTGCCCGATGGCCACTGTCCGCTGGGCCCGACCAACTACGACACGAGCGATCCCACCGGTGAATGCGCTCCGACCGGCGACAACCCGACGGTGCCCTACACGTCAGTGACGGAGAATCCGGATGGATCCTGGAATCTCGTGTGGGACGACCTCGTCAATCTTGCAGCCTCGGACACATTCACGTTGTCGTTCCCTTCGAGGGTGCGTGTCTCCTATCAAGAGAGCGGCGCTGACGCCACACCCGTGAACGGCGGAGACGGGTTCGAGAACACGGTGACGCTCACCGCCGATGACCATCTGATCGCAGGAATACCTGCCGACGAGGCAGACGGGACGCCCGACGTTGACGACTCTTCGGCTGGACAGGTGGCGGAGTTGCCCAGTATCGAAAAGACCATCTCGGAGTCGACAACTCCAGGGACCGATATCGACTGCTCGACCGCCACCTACATCGACGCCGCCGACTTCCCAAGTGCTGCCTATGCGTACCGGCCCGGTGACCTGGTCTGCTACACCCTGCGGGTCAACATCCCTGCGCTCCTGAGCCTCAAGAACGCATTGGTTTCGGACTTCCTCCCGGAGGGTGTGACCTTCGAGACCAATCTCGGAGCCACAGGCGCCAACCAGGTCACCGACTTCTCGGGCCCGTTCGATTTCGCCGATGGGGGCACGCTTGCGACAGGCGACGATTCGCTCAGTTGGGAGCTGGGCTCCACGGTCATCCAAGGGCATCGCTACCTGTTGCCCAGCCCCACCGATCGGGTCTTCGAGGTTCGCTTCGCCGCCCGATTCTCCGCCGCCCCGACCGGTAGTGGCGCCGCGGTGGAGAAGGCAAACCTGATGAAGCTGACCAGCCAGAACACCGCTGGTGCCGCGGTGTCACTTCGTGATCAAGCGGTGTTCGCCGCGGTCGAACCGGAACTGACCATCACCAAGTCGACGCCGTCGAGCCAGGTCGTGGCCGGTGAGCCCGTGGACTACACGATCTCGATCGCCAACGTGTCCGAAGACCCAGGCTCTGGTCTCGGGGCGTATGCCCAAGCCCAGAACATCACCGTCACCGACGACTTGCCGACACCGTTCGCGTGCACGGACATCACCTCGGGGCCCACCGGTGGAGACTCCGTGAGTTGTACCGGTGCCCAGATCACGTGGACGATCAACGCCCTCGATCCGGGGAATTCCCAGAACCTCGGCTACTCGATCACCGTGCCGAGCACCATCGGTCCGAGCCAAGATCTCACCAACACCGCCACCCTGGGGAGCTTCGAACAGCGGACCAATGATGCTGGAGCCATCACGACCTACACCCCCGGCCTCACCGCAGAAGCAACCGTGACCACCCCGGGCGTTGGCATCGACAAACTCCAACAGTCCGCCCTGCTCGAAGCCGGCAATTCCCAGAATCCAGGCCCGGACGCTGCGGCTGAAGAAGCCACCATCGGCGAGACGATCGAGTATCAACTCACGGTCGACATCCCCGAAGGGTCCACCGTGTTCGATGCGTCCCTGACGGATGATCTTCCGGCCGGTCTCTCACCGGTCCTCGCTACGATCCAGGCCACAGTCGACTCCGATACGGGAGATGCGCTTCCCGGCGTGCCTGCGGCCGGAGCCGGCTTTGCGTTCGACAGCGGGAATCCACTGCTGCTGAACTTCCCAGCTACGTACACCAACCCACCGGGCTCAGGTGTGGACCGAATCACCCTCACCTTCGATGTCGTCATCGACGACGTCGGTGGCAACATCGCAGGTACCACGCTGGGCAGCGGTGCTCTCCTCAACTACCGACCGGCGGCCGGAG
>JBLYYW010000486.1:0-3044 GCA_048550155.1 Acidimicrobiales bacterium
CCCATCGCCGGCGTTCCGGCCCCAGCGTGACACAGTGGACCCTTCCGATGCTCTGCAGAGTGCGTTGTCAGCTCACAGTCCCAGCACTCGCCGTCGACACCCGTCAATTGGATGATTGATCGCAGGTGCTCAAGAAAGGGTTGCGGTGAACCGCTGAAGGCTCCGCCGATATGGGCGGGCTCAGGGCAGTTCACTCCGTTGAGCCTGCAGCTTCTTCGACCCACCGGACTTCCCGGATCAGCCACTCTCCGTCGACTTCGACGAGTCGCACCGTCGAAGTTCCGACAGCCTCGAATCCGGTGGATGCCACCGCTTCCAGTTGGACAACGACGTACTCATCGCCGTCAAGGGTGACCACCGGTTCGCTGATGGCCTCGACGTGGAAGTCGGTCGCCTCGTAGTAGCGGTCAACATGAGCCAGGTATCTATCGAGGGTCTGAACCGGGCCGGTTGACTCCCACGTGGCGTCATCCGTCACATACTCTCGAATCGCCTCGGTGTCGTAGGCGTTCACCGCAACCCCAAAGCCCGCGACCGTCACCAGTACTTCCGCTTCGGCGTCGTCGGTGGCACTGGTTGTCGTTGTCGTCGGTGGCAGAGTCGTCGTGGTTGTCTCGGCCGCCGTTGTGGTCGATGCAAGGGTCGCGTCTGTGGCGTCATCGGTGGACTCGCCACACGCGGCCAACAGCAGCACAACTGCAGCGAGCAGAGCGATCCAATGGCGAGATCGTGAACGCATCATCAGAGCTCCTTCAAGGTGTCAGGCTTCTCAGCCTTTCACCCAAGTAGACCATCGATCGTTGGGAACGGGCGACACGCCAGTCGGTGGCCCGACAGCTCCGTGGCCTCTCTCCTGCAAAGGGAGGCCACTCATCGATCCCCAAACGGGCGACAAGAAACCCAATGGCAGCTAGCCCAGATCCGGCGTCTTGGGCGGGCGGGTCACGGCTTCTGGGCCGCCATGTGTGCCGATCCGAGCCGGTCAGTCTCTTGTTCTTGGTGTGGCCGTCGATGGTGTTGGGTCGTGATCCGAGCGGCTCGTCTTCACGTGTCCGCTGGCGAGAATCACGCCCGACGCTGCGAGGAAGAACACGCTGAGCACGGCAAACGAGACGTCATAGCTTCCGGTGGCATCTCGGACCACACCGACCAGCAGCGGACCGGCGGCGGCGGTGAGGACGACCCCGGTCCACTGGGCTCCCATGATGCGCCCATACCTCGGTCCCGAGAACCAGCCGCCCATGACCATTGCTCGTAGCGGGAGGAGCGCTCCGAACGCGAGACCGAAGAGGAAGAAGTGGCCGATCATCTGCGATGCGGTTGTGCTGTTCACCATCAGGAGGACGCTGACGGTGACGACCAGGGCGATGATCGCCTGAACTCGTGTTGCGCCGAACCGCTCCGCAAGCCTCGGTGCAATCCACCGGCCAGGAAGGCTCAGCGCGGATGCCACGGCTGCCCAAAGCGCAACAGTCGCCAAGGAGAACCCGATCTCCTCGAAGCGGGCAACGCGATGCGCAATGACTCCTTGAGTGGAAAGGAGTATGAGCATCAGCGCCACGGTGTACAGCACGAATCGACGATCACGAAAGACCCCCGGGCTCAGCTTCCGCGAGTCCGAGGGCTTCCCGATCCTGTGATTCCACCGCGGCAGCGCGAACAGGGCCGTCGATGCCCCGACGACAAACAGTAGGAGCCCGAGCAGCGACACTGCCTGCCGCCAGTCGAGGCGTGTGACAACCCATGCAATCAACGGGATGAAGACGATTCCTGCCAATCCACCGATCAGTGTGATCGTCGCCAGCGTGTGGGCGCGATCTTCGGGGGCCGACCACTGGTCGATCGCTACATAGGCAGGTTCGTAGTAGATCATGGCCTGGGCTGGTCCGACCAGCAGCCACCAAGCGGCCACAACCTGCCACGCGTGGTTCGACAAAGAGAAGCCGACCAATCCCAGGCCGCCGAGGAGGGCTCCCGCCCCGATGACGATTCGCACTCCGTGCCTGTCTGCGAAGTGCCCGACCGGGAGAGCGAGCAGTCCTCCGACAAACACGGAGCCGCCATATGCGACGGAGAGCGTTGTCTTGGAGAACTCGGCGCCGGCGGCTTGATCCGTGGCATACACGGAGAACCCGTAGAGGATCACGCCGAATCCGACCATCACCGTGATGGCGAGTGGGACGACCCATATCCGGCTCGGATCGGTTCCTTGGGCACGGTCGTCCATACCGAGACATGAAACACGATCCCGCACCCCATCACCAACCAGCCCGTGAACCGCCCCGAGTTTGGCGGAGGCTCTGGGGTGCCGTGGGTCTCGTGGCGGCGCCTGACTCCGGATCAGAAGGATGGGCCTGTCGCAAGCGACAGGAGAGGGTTCCTCCGGTCGTGCAGCGGAAGCCCCTGTGGTGCTCGTCGGATTGCCCGGCGGAATCGGAACCCGTCGATCGCGAACGCGATTCTCTATGGCTCGGCGATTGCACGTGGAAGCGCTCGGGCGGGGCCGCTCTCAGTGCGGATCTTGCGTTGGCAGTGTCGCTCGTCTCGGAGCGCCTACGCCCGCTTCTTGCGACCGCCCCAGATCAACAGGATCACACCAACGGCGATCAGCCCGAGTGAGACATTGAGGAGTTGCTGTGCCTTCTTCTTGGCCGCTTCCCCGGCAACCGCGACCTGCTCCGCCTTGTCGAGCACGCGTTGAACGTCGTCGAGTTGTGATTGCAGGTTGGCGACTTGGTCCTGGGCTTGATTGATCTTGTCCTTGCTGGTCATTGGTCACTCGCCTTCCTTCTGGTTGTCGTAGTCGTCTGTCGTAGATGGCGACTCGTAGACGACGTCGTAGGTGGTGGCGTAGTTCGAGACAAATGACGTGATCAGCGCAGCGGTTGGCAATGCGAGGAAGGCTCCCACGGGTCCGGCGAGACTCCCCCCTGCGAGCGCTGAAGCGAAGGCAACGCCTCCGCTCAGATTCATCGTCTCGGAACTGATCTTCGGGCTGAGCCAGGCGTTCTCGACGAGTTGGTAGACGAGCACATAGCCGAGGA
>JBLYYW010000487.1:0-5660 GCA_048550155.1 Acidimicrobiales bacterium
ACTTGTCGGCCGAACAGCCCGATCGGCTGCACGAGATGCAGCGGCTCTGGCTGATCGAAGCCGTGAAATACGACGTGCTGCCACTCGACGACCGCCTTGTCGAACGGTTCAACCCTGACCTCGCAGGCCGCCCACAGCTGATCAAGGGCAACCGCCAGAAGCTGTTCGGCGGGATGGGTCGTCTGTCAGAGGGCTCGGTGCTGTCGCTCAAGAACAAGTCTCACTCGGTCACCGCTGAGATCGAGGTTCCCGAGGGTGGCGCCAACGGTGCGATCGTCGTTCAAGGTGGAATCACCGGTGGCTGGGGGCTGTATCTCCACGAGGGCCGGGCGACGTACTGCTACAACTTCCTCGGCGTCGAGCACTACTTCGTCCGTGGCGACTCGCCACTCGAACCCGGCACCCGTCAGGTACGTATGGAGTTCGACTACGACGGGGGTGGCGTCGGCAAGGGAGCCGATGTCAAGCTCTACGTCGACGGCACCGAGATCGGATCGGGCCGGGTCGATCAGTCCGAGGCCTACATGTTCTCCGCCGACGAGACCTGCGACGTCGGTGTCGACGATGCCTCGTCGGTGTCACCCGACTACACGCCACAGACGAGCCGGTTCACGGGCACCGTCAACTGGGTCGAACTCGATATCGACGAAGCCGCCGTTGACGACGACCACTACCTCACCGCCGAGGAGCGCTTCAGAGTGGCCATGGCCATTCAATAAGCTGCGCAGGTCACGTGTTGCTGCGCCGACTCGATGGAGTCGGCGCAGCAGGTCTCCGCTGTTCGGCTCGCTCTGGACACCAGCAGCTGACAAGGGCCCTCGTCCGACGACAAGGCCGTCCGGCTCTCGAGTGGGCGCTGCTGAAGAGGGCATGAACGAGACCCGCTGAGCTCCCACACCTGGCCCACCGTGCCTCAACGACTCGCGAGTGTCGCCGTCGCCCTCGCCGGTGCGCTTCTTGGCCAGGCTTCGTATTCGGGCGGTGACCCAGCAGGGACCGTTCGCCGGGGAGAAACAAGCACCAGGAGGCTCGGCAACACGAACAGCGCTGCTGCGGCCGAGAGCAGGATCATCACGGCCATCAGCTCGCCGAAACTGGCGAACACGGGGGCCGGTGCGAGGGCCATGACTGCGAACCCGAGCACCGAAGTGAGTGCCGAGACCGCCAACGCCCCGCCGGTTCCTGCGGCCGCACGTCGGACCGCAGCGAGCGGCTCCGAGTCGACGGCCAGTTCACTGCGGTACCGAACAGTGAAGTGGGTGCAGAAATCGATGCCGACACCAACAGCGATGGCGGCGATGGTCGCCGTGATGACATTGATGGTGAAGCCGCGCAGTGCCATGTAGCCCCAGACGGCAACCACCACAACCAGAATCGGCATGAGGCTGACGAGCGAGAACCGAACCGATCGGAGCGAAAGCCCCACGATCACCATCGTGAGCACGAGCGCAACGGGAAGCGAGGTGACCATGGCTCGGGTGAATGCCGCCAGGCTCTCTTGACTTGCGATCACCTCGCCCGATCCCCGACGGTGAGGTCAGGGTCCCCGGTGTCGGCGACGAGTCCGGCGGCTGCCTGCTCGAGATCGTCGCGTGCAGCCAGGATCTGGTCGTCGTCGGTGAAGGTAGTGACGATGACCTGCAAGCGAGTGGCGTACCCGTCGCCGACCGGGGCCACGGCGAGCCGCGCCGCTTCGGGGGTGAAGATCGTTGTGCCATCGCTTGCGATCACGCCATTCGTCAGTGCGGAGCGGAAGACCGCGGCGGTCGCATCAGCATCATCGGGCCACATGTCGTCGTCGCTGTCGAGCACGACCCCATGGCCTGCTTCCACCTGCGCGACTGCCGTCGTCGAACCCATCGTGGTACGAACCACGTCGAGCGCACTCGGGGTCAGAACCAGCCTGCCATCTGCGGTGCGAGCCAACGCGGCGTCGGATGCCTCCATGCGGTCGACTGCGGTTGCCATGGCTCGGAGGTGTGTCGGGTCGGTCAGGTCTCCCTCGGCATAGATGAACGCAGGGCCACCCGTGATTGCAGCACAAGAAACACGAGCGGTACAGCGTGATCCGCAGCAAACCGCCAGAGACCATGCGGTCGGGTCGACCGCATGGTCCGCCTGAGCTCTGGAACGGTCATCTTTCTACCGTACGCGACCCAGCCCGCAGCTCGCCTCTGTCCGGAGACCGACCCATCTCCGCCTCGCGGCTGACCAACACTCGGCCTGACCGTTCCAGCAGCCGAACCCGCAACCTGCGGGGCCGGGGTGGGCTGTTGACGAGGTCTACTCAGTTCCAACGAGGCGACATTGCGCTGGCCTATCTGTGCACACGTACTCCGCCCACCTTCGCTTCGGATCAGCCCGTCAGCTCGTGAAGGCGGGCGCGTACCATGAGGCCGACAGAAACCTCGAAGGAACACCGATGAAGGACTATCCAGACGTAGACGCCTACCTCGCAGACAGCGAGCAATGGCCAGACGAGATCGCGGCGATCCGCCCGATTCTGAGGTCAAGCGGACTCGAAGAGACGATCAAATGGGGCAAGCCCTGCTACTGCATCCAGGAGGACAACAACGTGGTCTTGCTCCAGGAGTTCTCCGATCACCTGGCGCTCATGTTCTTTCAAGGCGTCCTACTCCACGACCCAGAAAACCTCCTTCACGCCCAGGGACCCAACACCCACGGACCGAAGCGCATGAAGTTCACCTCAACGGGCGAGGTCGACTCTCTCGCCGATGTCATCAAGACATACGTGGAGGAAGCGATCCATCACGCCCGAGCCGGCACGGAACTGCCACGTCGACCCGACGAAGAGCTCGCAACCGAATTACACGAACGCCTGGCGAACGACGACGAGCTCGCCGAGGCGTTCAATCAACTCACCCCCGGCCGCCAACGCGAATACAACCTCCACATCTCCAATGCCAAGCAAGCAGAAACGCGGAACCGTCGAATTGACAAGGTCGTACCCGGCATTCTCGAAGGCAAGGGACTACGCGACAGATAGCGCCAATCGGGTTCTCAAGCTGAACCGGCCCTCCCCTGCTACTTCGAGACGATCAGCTGGCTCGATGCGACAATCCCCGACGACCATCCTGGGGCGCGACCATTGTTGGGCGGCACACCCGCCTCACCATCGAGCCCTTGCTGTGCCAAAGCCCATGCGATCACAGAGTTGGAGTTCCACATCTCACCGGTTTGGAGTTCATCTCGTCCCCAAACCGGCGTCGGGACGTCGGGAAGGCCGTCGAGCACCCGCCGGGCCAACTGCGGATCGTCCGTGATTCCACGCGGGCTCTCCATCGCGTAGGCGAGGTCCGGAATCGTGCCGTTGCGCCAACACCGAACTTCATACCGGAAGACCCGGAACCTTCCGAGTGATCCCATGCCGACAGCGCCCGTGGCAACAACACCCCGTGCGTCACGACCGTTGTCATCGGGCACAGGTGCAACCTCGACAACCACGGTCTCATTATCGAAACGTGCGACGAGCGCAGCGTGAAACAGCTCGCAGCGTTCTCGGCGGCCAACGATCGCCGTCACCGTTTCGAACGCCCGGCCGAAGAACCGCACTACCCCCTGCCCCGGACGATCTCCTGCGCCCAGCGGAATCCAGTAGAGATCAAGACCCATAGCGACAGTTCAACGCCGCGTGCCTGTTGTGGGCCAGGGACCAAAGGCCAGAACGCATCCCGCTCGTAGGAGCGAGGGTTAGCTCATCTCATCCTGATTGGTTGGGGGTCGAGACGAGTTTGTCCATGGTCGCCAGTGAACTGCTGAGGCCCGCAGCTGCTTGCTCCATGAAGACTTCAGGGTCCTCGGGTTCAGGCGTCTCGACCTTCATCGTCATCTCGGTGAATCCATCATCGACAGCATCGAAGGTCAGCGACTGCACCGCGGGCGGCCCGGTTGGATCCGCTTCGCCCATGACGAACCACTCCTCTGCGTCTATCCGGTTGGGCCTGTCCACACCGGTGTAGTGGCCATGCCACGCCATCAGCCCGTACTCGGGAATGATCATGACGTAGTGGTAGCGACCCCCTTCCACCGGATCGGACTCACAGACCGTCATTTCCGATCCCGCCGGTGCACCGCCCGGGAACCAGACCCGAAGGTCGGCCGGATCGGTGAAGGCGCGGTAGATCCGGTCGGGTGGGGCCCCGAAGATCCTGACGCATGTGTACGAACTCCCATCGCCGCTCAGTTCGAATCGTGTCGATCGCCGCCGGCCCTCGAGTGTGGAAAGGTTGGGCGGGGTGCTTTGTTCGGTCATGTAGTGGGCTCCTCAGAATGAGTGGGATCAGTGGAAACGAGCTGGTCGAGAGCGTCGAAGCGTGCGACCCAGACGTCCTCGAACGAGGCGAACCAGTGATGGGCGATCTCCAGCCCTCGACCGTCGAGGCGATAGTGACGGTGACGGCCGTCGGTGCGCGCCGACACCAGCGACGCCGAGGCCAGAACCTTCAGGTGCTTGGACACCTGCGGTTGCCGGAGCCCCGAGATAGCAACCAATTCGGACACGGTGGCCTCCGTTTGCCGGTGAAGCAGCTCAAGTAAGCAACGACGGTTCGGCTCCCCAACGGCGTCAAGAACGATGCTGGCATCAGTCACGAACACAACCTACATATTCCTCAAGAGGAATGCAATGGCGGCTCTTCGGTGGGCGAGGAACCCGCGGGAAGGAACGTCCGCTGTCACCGCCGCGACCAAAGTCAACAGCGATGCTTGGACCAGAGCCACACCGATACAAACGGTCAACGTCGCGCCGGCGAGAGCAACCAGCGGTTGCCCACTCGTCTACAGAGTTCGCGTCATGCGCACGAAAACGGTCGGCACGAAGCGTGGACTGGGCCATTCGGACGACTCGTAGAATCCTCTCCTGGCATACAGCCGACGAGCACCCTTGTTCCTGGCGGCCACATCAAGCGTGAGCCGCGCTGAACCGTTTCGGGTGCCACGCTCAATGGCGTCGTCCAACAGAAGCGAGCCGATCCCCGCTCCTCGGAGCTCGGGGTCGACCGCGATGGCCTGCAGGTAGAAGTCGCCCTCGGGCACATTCTCCAAGATGCGCCACAACGGCGCGAGCACAAGACGGACCACCTTCATCCGGCGTGCCGCCCCACCTGCAGCGCGCTCGAGGGGTTCGTCAGAGAACTCAGCATGCTGCTCACCCGTGTACGCCAAGCTCATGCCCACGATCACACCGTCCCGCTCCGCGAACACCACATGCTCGTACGACAGTGAGTGGCCAGGCTCGGCGAAAGCATCGGCGATGATGCTCGCGGCCTCACGGCCCAGCAAGAAACCGAAGAAACCCTCGGCTGCCTGATCGAGATAGCGGGCAAACACCAAACCTTCATCACGCTCCGGTGTAGCCGGACGTAACCGTGACTTCTGATCCGCCATCGCCACAACCTACCTGCGCGGACTGGCGGGAACTCTGTGTTTCGGTCGTGATCTGATGGTCTGCAGCTGTGGGCTGGCCAGGATCGAGGGTCTGCGCCGGGCACTGGCAGTTGTGGGATCAACGAGTCCCAGAGGACGATGAAATTGCCATGGCCAGCGGGACGTTCTCTTGATGTCCTCGGGTCTCGAGTACAAGGATTTGCGCTGGTTTCTCTTCAACGGCGACGACCCACTCACCACCTACTACCCGGATC
>JBLYYW010000488.1:0-3416 GCA_048550155.1 Acidimicrobiales bacterium
CGCTGGAATTCCCCAACCAAGCACCCTCCATAAGGGCGATAGCTCTGATCGGGCGCGGCATGATCAATCAGGCGCGCGGCGAGCTGATCCTGGCGCAGAACGACTACACCCAGGCCCTGATGGAGACGCCTGAAGACGAAGAGGCGAGGCGGCACATTCAGGAACTCATCGACGGTTCGGCAGGCTGACGTCCGATTACCCTGACCGTTGAGGAGCGTGTGCGTGCAAAACCATCCGATCTATCAACTGAGCAGCGAGATCGTCGACGAGTTCGCCAGGACCTATCCGGACGTAGCCACCGAACTCGGCATCGCCGGGCATGACGATCGCTGGACGGACCGCAGTCCGGAAGGTGCGGAGGAGGCGTTGGGAACGTTCCGCCGTCTTCGCTCCAAGGTCGATGCGTTACCTCCAGCCGAAGACGATTGGGACCGGCTTGCCGTCGAACTCGCCAAGACGACCCTCGACGAGGAAGCACAGAGATATCAGCACGGTGATCATCTCCGCGACTTGAACTCGATGGCTTCGTCTCTGCAGAGCCTGCGCGAGATTTGGGATCACATGGGCCAAGAGTCTGATCAGGACTGGGCCAACATCCTCGCTCGGGTGGAGCGGCTGCCTGCTGCGCTCGATGGCTATCGGGCCAGCCTTGATGAGGGCAGGCGCAAGAACATGGCTGTGGCCGTCCGGCAGGTGGAGGCCGGTGTCGAACAGTGCCGGGTGAGCGCGGCCGCCGGCTCCCGTCTCGCGAACCTTGTAGATGCGTATGCGCAGAACCACTCTGACGAAGGGTTTGCGGCCCGGCTCGGTGCGGCCGTGACGGAGGCCAGAGCCGCCTTTGCCGGGCTCGCCGATTACTTGGCCGACACGTATGCCCCAGATGCCGCCGCCGGCGATGGTGTTGGGTCGGAACGTTATGTGCGGGCGGCGTATGAGTTCCTCGGAACCAACATCGACCCGGTCGCGACTTATGCGTGGGGATGGGAGCAGGTGCGAGAACTCGGCGCGCATATGAAGGCGGTTGCTGCGCAGATCCTGCCGGGGGCGAGTCTTGCCGAGGTGGATCACCTAATGAGAACAGATCCCTCCCGGACCGCCGCTGACTCAGTGGCTCTCGCCAGGTTCATTCAAGGCCGGTTAGACGATGCGCTGGACCGCCTTGCTGGTACCCACTTCGATGTACCCGAGCCGATTCGCACCGTGACGGTGAACATCGCACCACCGGGTGGCTCGCTCGGTGCCTACTACGTAGGGCCATCCGAAGACTTCAGCCGACCGGGCAGTGTGTGGTGGTCGCTGACCCCACAAGGTCCGTATGCGCTCTTCGATGAAGTATCGACCGCGTATCACGAAGGCTTTCCCGGGCATCATCTCCAGGTCGGTGTTCAGGTATCGCTCGCGGACCAGCTATCCCGGCTGCACCGGCTCTGGGTTTGGAAGTCGGGGTCCGGGGAGGGGTGGGCGTTGTATGCAGAGAGGTTCATGAACGAACTCGGCTTCTTTGAGAAGCCCGACTACGTGCTCGGCTGGTTGTCGGGACAGATGCTGCGGGCGTGTCGGGTTGTCATCGACATCGGCTCTCACCTGGAGTTGTCCATACCGACGGGCCAGCCGTTCCATCCCGGCGAGGAGTGGACGTTCGAGACTGCGGTGGAGATGCTTGTGGAATACGCCGCACAAAGTCGAGCCAATGCTGCATCGGAGATCACCCGGTATCTGGGATGGCCCGGTCAGGCAATCTCGTACAAGGTCGGAGAACAGGCGATACTCGACATCCGCAACGATGCCGAGGCGCGGCTCGGGGCTGAGTTTGATCAGAAGGAATTCCACGCCCGGCTGCTGTCGGTAGGACCAGTAGGCCTGGATCTCCTGCGCAGTGAGATGGCCCGCTAGAACCTTGCAACGGTAGTGACGCCGATGGGGTTGTTAAGGGTGTACGCCATCCGGAGAGGTTCATGACAGTCAAAGAAGGTGTGCTCAATAGGCGGCTAGCCGGCGACTTGGATCGCGCCTTCCCCGACTTTGTGACCGAAATGCAAGGGTTGGTCTTCAATGGGGCGCGACGCTGGTTGCCGGCGCGGCAGGACGCAGAAGACGTCACCCAAGAGGTTTTCGTGAAGGCCTATCGAGCCCTGCAGAGCTACCCAGAGGAACGCGTCGTAGACCTGGCGCTGCGACCCTGGTTGTTCACGATCACACTCAACCTGTGTCGCAATCACGCCAGGACCCGGGGTCGCCGGCCCCATCAGGTTGCGCTAGGTAGGACCGATGCGCCGGGCCCCGAAACCACCGAGCAAAGCGCCATTGAAACGGTGACGGTCGATGAGTGGCGGTTGCGCTTGGGCCGGCTGACGGCGCGGCAGCGCGACGCAATAGTGCTCCGGCACGTCGTCGGATTGACCTATGACGAGATCGCCGCGGTCGTTGGTCATCCTGCCGGCACTGTGAAGTCCGACGTCCACCGCGGCCTCGACCGACTCCGCTCAATCATCACGGAGGAAACGACATGAACCAAGATTTCGAGATCCCAGATTCGTTCACTGCTTTCGAGCCGACACCGGACTCCATCAAACCGCAGGTGCTGATCAGGACTGACCTAGCCGACCAGTACACGACCGTTGTCGGTCCCATTGGAGATCTGTACGTCGGTTTCACTTCGCTTGGCGTTACGTCGATTGTCCCGACGAGTGACGAGTCCATGTTCCTCGACGTCCACGCCGGCACTGTGGGCAGACCCGCCTATCGGGCTGAGGAGCTGCCATCGCGGCTGGGCACCCTTCTCGTGAAATCGTTCGACACGGGCAAGTTGGGCAAGCTGCCGGTCGATCTGCGGCAGCTGTCTGCATTCCAACGTGAGGTCCTGGATGTGACCACGGGGATTCCTCCCGGCGAGGTGCGCCCCTACGGCTGGGTCGCCAGAGAAATGGGCAACAACGGTGCGGTGCGAGCGGTGGGGTCCGCATTGGGACGCAACCCGGTGCCGATTGTCATCCCGTGCCACCGGGTGGTGCGTAGCGATGGTGCCGTCGGCAACTATGCGTTCGGGCCGCAGATGAAGAAGACTCTGCTGGAGCACGAAGGAATGAGCAGCGAGCTATTTGAGCCGGGCTCGCTGCGGTATGTCGGCAGCGATGCAACCAAGTTCTATTGCTACCCGACGTGTCGCCATGCCCGCCGTATTGCGGCCTCGCATCGCGTGATGTTCCGATCTCCACAGCGAGCGGTAGACGCCGGATATCGACCGTGCGAGGTGTGTCGTCCCGGCTAGCTCGAACGGCGAGCGTTCCAGATCGACCACACGAGCACTCCAAGCCCGGCACCGAGCCCAATCCAGACGGGATTGTCCGAGCCTGCAAAGAAGGCTGTGCCGATTCCTGCACCGATCGCGATCGCGATTCCGAGGCTTTGTGACCCCG
>JBLYYW010000489.1:0-3119 GCA_048550155.1 Acidimicrobiales bacterium
CAAGAAGGCCGCACCCAAGAAAGCTGCACCCAAGAAAGCTGCACCCAAGAAGCGCACCACCAAGCGCTGATTCGCGCACGTCGCGCTCACAAGGGTGGGCGCATTTCGCACCCGGGTGGGCCCCCGCATCAGCGGGGGCAGCCATCGGCGGTCGTGCAGCCATGCTGTGCGAACACCGACTCGGCCTAGGCTCTTGAGCCATGGCTCCGCAGTTCATCTACTCGATGCACAAGGTCGGGCGGTACTATCCGCCGGATCGTCAGGTACTCGAGAACATAAGTCTCTCGTTCTACCCCGGAGCCAAGATCGGCGTCCTCGGCTCCAACGGAGCCGGCAAGTCATCGCTGCTGCAGATCATGGCCGGTCTCGACGACGGCTACACCGGCGAAGCTCGGCTCACGCCGGGCTTTTCTGTTGGCTATCTCGAACAGGAGCCTCGGCTCGATCTGACCAAGGATGTCCGCGGCAACGTGATGGACGGCGCCGGGGAGACCGTGCAGCTTCTCGCCGACCACGAAGCGTTGATGGCCGAATGGGCCAATCCCGATGCTGACTACGAGAAAATCGGTGCGAAACAGGCCGACCTCGAAGCGAAGATTGAGGCCGCACAGGGCTGGGATCTTCAGCGCACGATCGAGATCGCAATGGATGCACTTCGGCTACCGCCCGGGGACCGGAGCGTCGATAATCTCTCGGGAGGAGAGGCAAGAAGGGTCGCTCTGTGCCGGCTTCTTCTGAGTCAGCCCGACCTTCTTCTGCTCGACGAACCGACCAACCATCTCGACGCCGAGAGTGTCCACTGGCTTGAAAAGCGCCTGGACAGCTATCCCGGCACGGTCGTGGCCATCACCCATGACCGCTACTTTCTGGACAACGTCGCCAAGTGGATTTTGGAACTCGACCGTGGCAAGGGAATTCCATTCGAAGGCAACTACTCGTCCTGGCTGGAACAGAAGCAGGAACGATTGGACTCTGAGCAGCGATCCCAAGCCGCGAAGAAACGCACGCTCGCCCGCGAGCTCGAGTGGGTACGAATGGCACCCAAAGCGCGCCAAGCCAAGGGCAAGGCCCGACTGGCCGCCTACGAGTCACTACGGGATGAAGCCGAGGCGTATGACCCCAGGGACGAGAAGGTACAAATCCACATACCGCCCGGCCCACGCCTCGGCGATCAAGTGATCGAGGTGAACGGGCTCCGGAAAGCATTCGACTCCAAACTCCTCATAGAAGAACTGTCATTCAAACTCCCCAAGGCCGGGATCGTAGGTGTGATCGGCGGTAACGGTGCCGGCAAGACCACGTTGTTCAAGATGTTGATCGCTGCTGCAACCGGGGAGGGTGAAAAACCCGACGCTGGATCGATCACCGTGGGACCAACCGTGAAGATGTCCTACGTCGACCAGAGCCGCGACGTGCTGAGCCCCACGAAGACCGTCTACGAGGAGATCACCGATGGCAACGAGGTAATCGATCTCTCCGGCCGAGAGATCAACGGACGGGCCTACGTCGCCGGTTTCAACTTTCGAGGTTCGGACCAGCAGAAAGAGGTTGGGGTCCTGTCCGGCGGTGAACGCAACCGGGTCCACCTGGCCAAGGTGCTCAAGGACGGCGGAAACCTGCTGCTGCTCGACGAGCCAACCAACGACCTCGACGTCGACACTTTGCGAGCACTCGAGGATGGATTGGAGAGATTCGCGGGCTGCGCCGTCGTCATTTCCCACGATCGCTGGTTCCTCGACCGGATCGCAACCCACATTCTTGCCTTCGAAGGCAATAGTCAGGTGCGATGGTTCGAGGGCAACTTCAGCGAATACGAAGACTTCCGAGAAGCAGAGTTCGGCGACGCTGCCCTCCCGAGCCGCATCGAGTACAAGACTGCGTGATCGAAGCGTTTCTGTGGACGAAATGCACTACGGCCAACGTGACCGTACAAACGTCACAGCGCCCTGGTGGAGTAAAGAACGCCAACCTGTAGCACACTCACCTGATGGCATCCCCGCCACCAAGAACCACACCCCAGGATCTGCCCACCGATCGGGCGTGGGGTTCATTCAGCGATGCAGGGCCCTGGGTTCTCACAACGCAGATGCCCTCGTGGCGAGAGTCGGCCTCGCGCCGCCGCCAGTTGCAGGCGGCCGAATTGCCCTCGCTGTACCAAGCCCCCCGGTTCCCGCCAATCCGACGTGCTCTTACTGTGCTTCGCGTTCTCGGGGCAGCGGTTGTTCTTTGGGCGCTGAAAGAGCGAGGCACACCCGGATCGCGTGCTGCGATCAGCCGGCGATTGCGATTCGCAGCCGAGCAGCTCGGGCCGACGTATATCAAGCTCGCTCAGATCATCAGCGCCGGCGAAGGGGTGTTTCCGCCCGAACTCGTAGCTGAATGCCGAAAGCTCAGAGACCAGGTTGCCCCGGTCGACTATCAACGGGTTGTCGCAGTCGTAGAACGAGACTTCGGTAAGCCAATCCACGAACTGTTCGCCAATTTCGCTCCCACTTCGTTGGCGGCGGCATCGATCGCCCAGGTCCATCACGCAACATTGCATGATGGGACCCCGGTCGTTGTCAAGGTTCAACGTCCTGGCATCGATGAACTCGTGAAAAAGGACTTGCGGGTGCTGGCGTGGCTCGCTCCGTTCCTGGTTGGCCGGATTCCCGTTTCAGCATTGGCGAACCCGCCTGCGCTGGTTGAGATGTTTGCCGAAACCATCATCGAAGAACTCGACTTCCACCTAGAGGGCGACAACATGCTGGACGTTGCCGAGATCATGGTGATGCTGAACCAAACCGGCTTCGTCATCCCGCGCCCTCACCCCGAGTTGGTGAGTACTCGTGTGCTGGTCATGGAGGAACTGAAGGGCTTCAAGTTTGACGACGTAACCGGCATGAAAGATGCCGGAGTCAACACTCACGACGTGATCCGGACCGGAATGATCGGGTTTCTGGAAGGTGCCTTTGTCCACGGGATATTCCACGGTGACCTCCACGGTGGCAACCTTTTGGTGCTTCCCGATGGCCGCACCGGTCTACTCGACTTCGGCATCACCGGCCGGCTCTCCGACGCGGAGAAGCAGGCGTTCATGAAGATGATGATGACCGCGACCATGAACGATGTCACCGGCC
>JBLYYW010000490.1:0-3604 GCA_048550155.1 Acidimicrobiales bacterium
AGGAGTTCTTCGTTCCGGCGCTCTTCGGGCAGTGGACCGGGCGGGTACTCGATGCAGCCGCAGTTGAGCCCGATAGTCGGATCCTCGATGTCGGATGCGGCACCGGCATCCTGGCGCGGGCGGCGGTCATGCGAGTTGGACGGGATGGAGCTGTGGACGGGCTCGATCCGAATCTTGGGATGCTGAGTGTTGCCGACCGTGCGTGCCCCGACGTCGCTTGGCACCCCGGCGTCGCTGAGGCACTGCCGTTCGGTGATGCGACGTTCGATCGTGTGGTGAGCCAGTTCGCTGCCATGTTTTTCAGCGACCGCGGGCTGGCGGTGGACGAGATGGCGCGTGTCCTCCAACCCGAAGGCCGTGTCGCGATCGCCACGTGGGGAGTTCTGGAGCAAGCACCGGGCTACGCCGCGATGGTCGAACTCCTAGAGGAGGTCGTCGACAAGTCCGCCGCCGATGCGCTACGGGCACCGTTCGTTCTCGGCGATCCGCAGGACCTGAGAGACATACTGTCTCCGACGTTCTCGGCAATCGATGTCGTTGAGCACAACGGTGTTGCCCGCTTCGAATCGATCGACGCCTGGGTCCACACCGAGATCCGCGGTTGGACCCTCGCCGACCGGATCGATGACGACTGCTACCAGACGCTCCGCAATGAAGCCCGAACGAAGATGCAGAGATTCACCCGACCCGACGGCAGCGTCGAGTTTCCCGCGCCGGCTCTGATAGCGACGGCCAGCCGCTGAACATTGTGCTCACGGTCCGTATTGGTTCGATCCGGCAACACGCACACCTTCGCTCGAGCGTGCGCCGGATACCTTTGCCAACGTGATCGACTACAACACTGCGTATCCGGGCCTTCACTTCGAGATGAAAGACCACGGCGTGCTGTGGATGACCATCAATCGCCCCGAGCGGATGAATGCAACCGATGGCGAACTCCACCGGGGGCTCAGCAGGGTGTGGCTCGACATCGATGACGACCCTGACGTGCGGGTTGTCGTGGTGACCGGTTCGGGCGAAGCCTTCAGCGCCGGGGGAGACCTCGAGTGGATCTCGTCGATGGCCGGGGACTACGCCACGATCCGCGCCGTGCTCAAGGAAGCAGGTGACATCGTCTACCGCATGATGCAGTGCGAGAAGATCATCATCTCAGCCATCAACGGCGTGGCCGTCGGCGCCGGGCTCGCCGTGGGTCTGATGGCCGACATCTCGTTGATGGCCAACGAGGCCCGCTTCACCGACGGGCACCTTCGCCTCGGCGTCGCAGCAGGTGATCACGCTGCGATCTGCTGGCCGTTGCTGTGTGGTATGGCCAAGGCCAAGTACTACTTGATCACGTCGGACTTCATCGACGGTGAGACCGCCGATCGGATCGGCCTGGTGTCCAAGGCAGTCCCCAAGGCTGAGCTGCTGGCCGAAGCCGACCGGATTGCCAACAAGATCGCAACAGGACCCCAGGATGCGGCCCGTTTCACCAAGCGATCGCTCAACCTGTGGATGAGCCAGACCGCTCCCGCATTCGACGCATCCTTGGCGTTGGAGATGCTCAACTTCCTGGGGCCGGATGCGGCCGAGGGCGTCAAGGCTCTGCAGGAAAAGCGCCGCCCGGAGTTCTCGTGACAGCGCACACCCGGCTGAACCGGTCCGAAAGCATCGCAACGATCACGTTCTCCCAGCCGGGTCGCAAGAACGCCATGACGCTCGAGATGTGGTCGGAGCTGCGCGAGATTTGCGCCGAGATTGCTGCGCACGACCTTTCCGAGCACGGCGACCGTGTTGTGGTACTGACCGGAGAGGGCGATGCGTTTGTCGCAGGTGCCGACATCAGCCAGTTTCAACATGCTCGGTCCACCCCTGAGGACCAGGACAGCTATACCGCCACGGTCAATGGTGCCTACGCAGACGTAGCGGCACTCCCACAGCCGACGATCGCAAAGGTCAGAGGAGCATGTGTGGGTGGAGGTGCCGCCATCGCGGTCAGCGCCGACATCCGGATCGCCGCCGCCGACGCCCGATTCGGGGTGCCCCCGGCTCGCCTCGGAATCGGATACCCGCCCGACGGGGTGGCCGCCCTCGTTCGATTGATCGGTCCGGCCTGGGCCCGGCAGTTGCTCTACACCGGTGACCTGGTCGATGCCGAGACCGCGCAGCGAATCGGCCTGGTGAATGAGGTGGTCGACGGGGATGAACTGGACGCACGCGTCGAAGAACTGGCGCTGAGCATGGCCACGCGGGCACCACTGAGCCAGCGGGCTGCCAACATCGCCGTCGAAGCGTTCTACGACGCCACCAAACTCGACGAGGCCGCAGCCGCCGTGCAACGATGTTCCACCAGCCAGGACTATCACGAAGGGGTGGCGGCGTTCCTCGAGAAGCGAACCGCCCGCTTCATGGGGCACTGAGCTGGCCCGGCCAGAGCGCAGAGGTGCGGCCGACCTGCTACACCGGACTACATGGCCACCGACGTGACAGTGTACTTGCCCGACCAGCCGGGCGAGCTTGCTCGAATCGGCAAGGTGCTCGGCGATCACGGCGTGAACATCGATGGTTTCTGTGCGATGCGACGAGGTGGCGAGACCGAACTGCATATTCTGGTGGACGATGCCGAGTCGACCATGAAGGCCTTGGCGACCGAGAACATTGACGTGGTGTCCGAGCAGGAGGTGGTAGTTGTCGACCTCGAAGAGAGTGATCGTCCCGGTGCTCTCGGCGACATGGCCTCCCGCCTCGGCGCCTCAGGAGTGAACATCTCTCTCGCCTATTTGGCCACCGAGACTCGTCTCGTCTTCGGTGCCGACGACCTCGCTGCCGCAAGGCGTGCCCTGGGCTAGTCGTTTCGAACCCGTCGGGTTCGAAACCTTCACCGCGGGCCGGAGACACCAGCGGGTTGGTCTGTACGCTCGGACATCGTCCTGCTCAACGACCGTCGAGCTGGTTACCAGCCCTCGGGTCGGTCGGCCAGACCCTGCTGAAGTCGGGTCACGAGATCACGTATCTGGGTGGTCCGGGTTCCTGCCTCAGTGCCGCCAACCGCGAGTTCGGTCCCCTCGAAAATCAGCGTGCCCACGGGGGCAACGATTGCCGCAGTTCCGGACAACACAACTTCGGTCGTGGGTGCCGCCGCCAATTCGAGCAGCTCCGAGACCGAAAGCGGGCGCTCTTCGACCTCGAAGCCGAGGTCGGTGGCGAGGGTGAGAATGGTGTCTCTGGTGACGCCGTGCAGGTATCCATCGGTCAGCGGTGGTGTGATGATCGTGCGGTCTGCCAGCACCAGGAAGTTGGCGGCGCCGGTCTCCTCGACGTATCCGCCGGGAGCGAACAGTACCTGATCAGCGTTGTAGGTGGCCTTTGCTTGATTCAGGACCCCAAGGGCCATGGCATAGTTTGCACCGGTCTTCACCATGCCGAACTGTGGCGTGGTGCGGGGCAACTTGGTCTCGATCGCCAGACGGAGCGCGCCACCCGAGAAGTATTGCCCCACCGGGCTTGCCAGCACGTAGAACAGCGCGGTGTTCGACGGCCTGGCCGCAGCTCCGATGTTCTGCTCGGTGCCGATCAGAGTTGGGCGCAAGTACAACGATCCCGGTGGCTCGGGGGTGATCGC
>JBLYYW010000491.1:0-8995 GCA_048550155.1 Acidimicrobiales bacterium
GTACTACGGGGTTGGTCTGTATGCAGCGATGGCGATGGTGGGATAGCCGTCAGAGGTGCGTGCCCCACCAGTTGTGTGGCCTGCGACCTCGCCCGCTATTTTCACCCAATGCGGCGTGCAGCATCGATCCTCGCTTTGGCCCTGTTGACGGCCTGTTCTGGCGGTTCAGATGCATCCGACGCCACCACGACCACACCAGCTGGCGATCGTGCGTCGTCCTCCACGATCGCCGAAGCGACGACCACGACGACAACGGCACTGACCACGACCTCAGCGGCCACCTCGACCTCCGAAGCTCAATTCGCCCTACCCGACTCTGCTCAGGAGCAGCTCGACATCGTGCAGCTCGATGTCGAGTCGTTCGGGCCTGGGTACGTGGAAGGCAATGACGACGACGGTCCCGAGCCGTTGTGCGAAGGTGTTGACGCGTTGGTGATCGCGTTCCCGCCCGAGGCCGAGAGTGAACTCTCCATCGAGGGCGATCACCTCTTCTTCTCCAATATCGCGGTGTACCCGACAGCTGATGAGGCGGTGGAGGCGCTGGAGTACCTCGACCAGGCGTACCAGTCATGCGACGGGAAGACCCGGAAGGAGGACGACACCGAGATCCTCCTCACCGCAATTCCATTCAGCCCTCCATCGATTCTGGGAACAGACCGGTTGGTAGGCCTGGCGCTGGAGCAGACCACGCCCGAGCTGTCGGTGTTGGTGCACACACGGATCATCACCGCCGACCGCTTGTTGTTCTTCGTCGGCGGCACCGAGCCCGATGTGGTCCAGGAAATGGCCGATGTGCTTGTGAGTCGCACGCGGCTGCCCGCCGAACCGGTGACGTTCATGCCCGACGGCGGGGCGCCGATCGGGCCCGGTTATGCCAATCCGTTCTATTTCTCCTATCCGGCCGGCCCAGACGAGCTGCGGGCGCTCGAACTCGGAGAAGGAGCGCTGCAATGGTTGAACAACAACAGCGACGAACGGGTGGATGAAGTGGCCAGCACGAGCTGCGTGATCACTCAGGAGCTCAATCCGGGGGATTCAGCCGAGGTCGTCGATGCCGCGTTGCTGGGGGCCTTCAGCGAATCCGACCGGAACACCTTCACGCCCGAAGAACTTGGTGAGGTCTATGGGGCCGCCAATGCGGTGTACTGCCCGGGACTCAGCGAGTACCTCTTCGAGGTGCTCGACGCCATCCCCGAATAGCGCGCTATAGGGTGTCCGTCGTGGCCTCACCTCCTCCCGATTCTGAACGTGAAATCCTCGACTGGGATACGTACGGGAGAGCCATCCGGGACCTGGCTCAGACCGTCGCCGACGACGGGTTCAGACCCGACATGATTCTGGCCATCGCCCGAGGGGGGCTGTTCGCCGCTGGCTCGTTGGGGTACGCCCTGTCGGTCAAGAACCTGTACGTGATGAACCTCGAGTTCTACGCCGGCGTTGACGAACGGTTGGACATGCCGGTCATGTTGCCGCCCTACATGGACAAGGTGGATCTCACCGGGGCAAAGGTCTTGGTCGCCGATGACGTTGCCGATACGGGCCACACACTGAAGGCGGTCCACGAGTTCTGTCAGGACGTGGTTGAGGAATCGAAGACAGCAGTCCTGTATGAGAAGCCGCAATCGTTGGTCAAGTGTGACTACGTGTGGAAGCGAACCGACCGGTGGATCAACTTCCCGTGGTCCACCGAGCCTCCTGTCGCCGAACCCAGCGTCGGTGGAATCGTCTTCGACGCCTGACCATGATTCTGGCCCAGCTGACCAACACGTCGACCGAGCTGGGCGTTCCGGTCCTCATTGCCAGCCTGGTACTGGTTGCGCTCTCGATCGGGCTCGCTCGATGGCTCCGGCTCGGTGTGACCCGGGAGATCGTCATCTCGGCGATCCGTGCCGCCGTTCAGCTCCTGGCGGTGGGATTCATCCTCACGAGCCTGTTCACATCGTCGGTGGCAACACCCGCTGCGATCGGCTGGATCGCAGTGATGGTGGGTATCGCGGCGTTCGTCATCGGACGCCGAGCCAAGGCGCCCAGCCGAAACCTGTACGTGATCGCAGGATCCATGGTCGCCTTCACCACCGTTCTCAGCCTGGTGGTGGTTTTTGTGAGTGGTGTCTTCGATTGGTCGCCGATCACAGCCGTAGTGATGGCGGGTATCACCATCGGAAACGCAATGCCTTCGGCGGTTTTGGGAGTGAACCTTGCCGTCCAGGTCCATCGTGACCGAAGAGGTGAACTGGAGGCACTCTTGTCGCTGGGATTGAACCGTGCCCAGGTGGTGCGGTTCATGGCGCCGACTCCGGCCCGAAACGCGCTCGTTCCCCAGATCGAACGCACCAAGGTCGTGGGGTTGATCGCACTGCCGGGTGCCATGACCGGCTTGCTGCTGGCCGGCGTCGACCCCGTTGATGCTGTGCTCATCCAGATTCTTGTGATGTATCTCGTGCTCGGTGCAACCGCGTTGTGCGCCATCGTCACGATTGCCGCAGTGAGCCGCAGTGCGATCACCGACGATCTCGTGGTGGCGCCCTGGGTCACGATCGATTGAATCGAAACCTCGTCAACGAGCCGGGCCCCTCCTGAGGAGGGGCCCGGTGAGACATCGTCGGTCCTAGTCGCCCAGCAGCTCGTCTGCTGAGAGACCTTTCTCGATAATTCGTTGCCGTTCAGCCTCGCGCTCTTTGCGTGCTGCGGTCCGCCGCTTCCACGACTTCACCTTCCAGTGCCGCTTCTTCTTCTTTTTCGGAGCGGTCCTGGGCGGATGATCGAACTTGGGACGACTGAACACTGCGTCCTCGGGATCATCCACGGTGTGTAGCTCCGTGTGGAGCTGGTGCCGTACCTTCCGGTGCTCCTTGGCCCGGATCGTTTTGTCCGGTCGGAGATCTGCCTCATCGGCTTTCTCAGGGGCTAGGAGGCTTCCGTCCTTGCGGTGACGTGCACTCACGGTTTCATGGCTCCTTTCTCATCCGGGCAGGGCCGGACACTTCAGGTCCCGGCTCTGGCATTCAGGGCCAGGAAACACCACGAGCTAGCTATTGCTAACCCGTGGTTCACCTTCTCACACCAGAGGTCCGGTGTCCATGAGGCTCGGGTACCAATTTCGAAGAAGAGCCAAAGGTCCTGATCAGGCTTGTCCAACGATGTGAACGGGCCTGTGGGGTCATTCGCTCGCACACGCGGTTGGATTCGCAAGCTGATCGATTCGACCTAGCGCAAGCTGATCGATTCGACATTGTTGTCGGTGGAGACCGACAGCCGGCCGTTGTCGAGGTCGAGGATCTTCCGCGCCGGGTGGTTGGCGAGCAGAGCTCGGACGCGCTCGCGCTCGACCGTCGCCTCTGACGCCCTGGGCTGACACTGCGGACAGACCCCGAGTCGCCGCTGCCACGGCGATTGTCGGCCTGTATACCGAGTGACGCGGGCACCGCACACCAGGCAGCGCCGCCGCTCGTTGGGCAGAATCCAGTGATCGGCCCGCACTCGCGACTGACCCGTCGTGCGCTGGGGACCCAGGCTGGCGTTGGTTCGGATCAGTGCTGCTCCCACCGCCACCACCCTCGCCAGATCAGTGATGGATTCCACAGGTTGGAACGGGCTGATTCCACAGATGAAGGGGGTTTCGACGGCATAGATGTTTCCGAAACCGGCGATCAGTCGTTGATCGAGCAGAGAGCCGCCAAGGGGCCCTGATCCGGCTGTAGACAGCCGTTCGACCGCCCGGTCGTGGTCATAGTGCCCGCACAAGTCGGGGCCGAGGTGGGCCACGACCCGACGCTCGTTCCTGGTCTTGATCATCTCGATCTTTGGGACGTCGATGCCGGTGATCACACCGGTTTCGAACTCGATTTCGAACCGGCGGCGCCATTCGGGTACTTCGTGGGCTCGCCCAAATCGCACTCGCCCCTGCATCAGCATGTGGGCGTGAAGGGTCCTGCCGTCGCTGATGCGAACGAGCAGGTGTTTGCCTCGTGCGTCGGCACTGTCGAGGGTGGAGTTGTCGAGCCGGGCGAGAGCCAGCGATGGGTGGCGGAACACGCTGTGGGTGATTCGCTGGCCAAGGAACTTGTGCTCGATGGCGTTGGCCAGCCGTCGGATCGTGTCGCCTTCGGGCATCGACTACACCTGGGCGGAGATCGACAAGGCACCGGGAACGACCTCTACTCTCACTGGCCCCACCTGAGGAAGAGGTTCTCCATCGGCCCACCATTCCGCCTCGGTTTCAATCGTGGTCCCATGGAGGGGAACCCGGTGCACCTTTCGGCTTCGAACGTGTTGGCCGAAGAACGCCGTGGGTAGGACCGCTGCCAGATGCAACGGATGCACCCGGTCGACGACGATGGCCTCGGCGACGCCGTCGGTGGGATCAGCGCCAGGGCAGATGTTCATTCCACCGCCAAAGAACCGGGTGTTGCCCACGGCAAGCAGAGAGAAGTGCTGGAAGTCGTTCAGCCCGGAAAGTGACGCGGTCTGGAGTCGGGGCAGACAGCGAAGTGTTGCCACTGTGTACTTCAATTGCCCTCCCGCCCAGCCAATCGTGTTGGCCACCTCGTTGACCGTTCCGGAGAACCCCGCGGTCAGAACGCTCACGACGAAGGACTGGTTGCGGTCGTCGGCGATCCTGATGAGGTCCATGGGTACCGGGCTCACCAGCGCCTGGTTCACCGCTTTCTTGATCGAACCGGGAATGCCGAGAGCCCGGGCGATGTCGTTTCCCGTGCCGGCCGGCACGATCCCGACGGCCGTGCCGGAGGTGGCAACCGACTGCACCGCATGATGGATCATGCCATCGCCGCCCGAGACGACCAGTCGCTCGATGTCGGCGCGATCGAGAAGTTCGGCCACATGGACCGGCGAACGCGACGCAAGCGGTTCCACGACGCACCCAGCGGCCTGGAACAGCGAGATGGTGTGATCGATCTTGGGTTGGTCGTGTTTGTGGAGCAGGTGAACGCGCATCAGTCGCGGTCGGCTCGATACTTGCGATCCGCCTTGCGTTGGGACTGTTCCCGCTTCGCTTTGAGCCGCCGTTCCTTGGCCCCGCGGCCTGGTTTGGTGGCGGTTCTTTTGCGGCGAGGGCGAAGTGCCGTCTCGGCCCGTTCAGCCAGTCTCTCCAGGGCGATTTCGCGATTCCGGGCTTGGGACCGGGTGTCGTCTGCGGCCACGCGGATCCTCGGTCCGAACTCACGTTCCAATGCGGCCCGCTGGGCCGAGCTCAGTACCTCGCTGGTCGTGATCTCGAACACGACCTCGGCCCGTGTGTTGGCAGTGTTTGCATGTTGGCCACCCGGTCCACCCGAGGGGCCGAACCGCCAGACCAGTTCGGCATCGGGAATGGTAAGCCGATCGTTGATTCGTACCGGCATCACTCGGTGTGGAACCTGTTGATGCCGGGATCCCGGATCAGCTCAGTTTCCACGGTTCCTCGCCTCCGAAGATCAGATCGACGTCGGCATCGGGGTCAGGTCGGCTCGGCCGTGGCTCGGCCAGCAGTCTGGCTGCCACGATGCCGGCGATGAACCCGGACAGGTGGCCTTCCCACGACACCGAGTCCTGGGGAACGAGGCCCACCACCACCGTCGTGGTGTACATCACGAGCGCCACCAATGCGGGTGCCAGCGCCGCAGGCCGTCGCTCGAAGAAGGCAGCCCCGAAGAGGGCACCGAAGTAGGCATAGATGATGCCGCTGGCACCGATGTGGTTGCCAGTACCCCCGATGAGCCACGTGAGGAATCCGCCGAGGAACATGCCGATCAAGGTGATCGTGACCCAGCGTCGAAAGCCTCGCAACATCACGAGTCCGGACAGAATCAGGAACGGGAACGTGTTGGACATCAGATGGCCGAAGTCGCTGTGCAGGAACGGTGACCACAGAATGCCGTCGAATCCGCCTGTTTGCCTGGGAACGATGCCGTTGCGCTGGAGGGCATCACCCAGCAGGTAGGTGTCGGCGATTTCGATGGTCCACCACAGCGCGACAATGGTCAGCAGCGTCCCGGCTGCGGTCACGATGCTCGATGACCAGCGGCTTGTTTCTTCGGATACAGCAGCGTCCATGTGACCTACCAGGGTAGGGCATGCGGTCTGCGGGGGAGACGTCGTGGCACCGACGGTGGGAGCTGAGTCGGTCCCACCGTCGGTGTCAGCGCGTTGATCAGGCTTCGGTGAGGACGATGGCGTCTCGTTCAGCTTCGTACTGCTCGGTCGCCTGCTCCACCGCCAGCAGCTGCTTTTCGGCCAGCTCAGGTCGGGATGAGCGGGCTCGGTCTGCGGCACCGACCAAACTGCCACCACTGCTCTGGAAGCGAGGCATGACGTGGCGAGCGAACAACTCCCAGCTCTTCTTGGTGGCCTGTGGGTTGGCCCAGTTGTGAGCGAGTTGTAGATAGGCACCGAACCCACCGTTGCTCTGCTCCAGGAGTTCCTCGATCTGGGCAACGGCCTGATCCGGGGTCCCGACGACGCCGAGCCCGCCGTTCACGAAGTTCACCATCTCGTCGATGTCGCCACCCTCGACTGCCATCTGCGGGAACGCGGCGACGTTCTGGAAGTAGCGGAACCACTGCGTCATGCCGTATTCGACGTCTCGACGAGCCTCCTCTTCGGTCTCGGCCAAGTGCATCAGGCCGACGAGACGCCACTTGTCTCGGTCGGCTACCTGGTTGTTGGCGGCGGCAACCTCCTCCTGGATGGTCCAGTGGTGGGCCAGAACGTCCATCCCAACCGCAACCGTCGCCCCCAGTGACAAGACGCCGGCCCCGTACTTGCCGGCCAGCTTGGCTCCCGATGGCGATGCGACCGCAGCGACGGCGATATCGAACAACGGGTCCGAGTACGGGCGGAGATGCAGCCGAGCGTCTTTGAGCGTCAACCGATCCGAGCTGTAGTTCACCGGGTCCTCGGTGGTGAGAAGCTGCATGAGGATGTCCATGTACTCGTGCAGCATGGGACGCATCTGGGGTGGTTCCAGCCCAAGCATCGAAGCATCGGTGGGAAGGGCGCCCGGGCCCACACCCAACATGATCCGGCCTCGGGTCAAATGGTCGAGAAGTACCATCCGTTCGGCGACCCAAAGCGGGTTGTGGTACGGCAGCGAGACAACTCCGGTGCCGAGCTTGATGTTCTTGGTCCTGGCCGCCGCTGCGGCAATGAAGATCTCGGGCGACGCGATGATCTCGCTTCCAGCCGAATGATGTTCACCAACCCAGACCTCGTCGAAGCCGAGCCGGTCCATGTGCTCGATCAGGTCGAGGTCTTGTTCCAGTGACAGGGTGGGGTTGTGTTCTGGGGCGTGGAAGGGTGCCATGAACGTCCCGAATCGCATACGCATGCTTGCGCTCCTTTTGTGGTTGCCGGTCCCTCAGACCCAAACCTAGTGACTGCCGTCACAGCGCGCCAAGCCGGGGTATCTGCCTAGTGCTCACCTCTGGTGCGCAGGCCAGAAAGGAGGCATTCTGAATGGTGTATCCAAGCGAAGTCTGACGCAGGGGAGGTGAAACGATGAGCGGTTTCCGACGAGCGGAATTCTTTGCTGTTTTCGTTGCCGCCGTTGTTGCGGTCAGCCTCTTGGGGCTCGGTCTGAGTCGCGATCGAACCATTGTTGACGCCGAACCCACCCGGCCCACGTCCTCGACCACGAGCCCTGTGGTCGCGATCTCCGCTCCGACTTCATCCGCTCCAGTGGCCACGACAACTGCTGCACCGACAACCACCACCAGCGCCCCCACGACGACGAGTACGACCGCCACCACCACTTCGACGACGACGACATCAACGACCACGGCATCAACGACCACGACCGCACCCCCCGCTACGTCACCGCCGCCGACGCAAAAAAAGAAGACGCCCACGACCCGTCGACGGACGACCACGACGAGGCCTCCGGCGACGACGGTGCTAACGCAGCCGCCTCGTACCTTCGCCCCGCCTACCTGGACCGCACCTCCTGCGGGTGCGTGAGTCCGAGCAAGCTCA
The DNA here is from genome assembly GCA_048550155.1 of Acidimicrobiales bacterium. Taxonomy (GTDB): domain Bacteria; phylum Actinomycetota; class Acidimicrobiia; order Acidimicrobiales; family SZUA-35; genus JABDIY01. The sequence goes on from JBLYYW010000491.1 coordinate 7,972, forward strand.
GCCCAGGTTGTTGTCGGCGGTGCAGGTGACGCTGCCGTTCCCAACCGACATCTCCACACCATCACCCATGTAGATCGGTTCGGGATCGTCGAAGATCGGGTCGCCATCGATACGAACGCTCAATCGAGCCGGGTCGGCGCCCTGGTCGATGAACTGTTGCCGATACGCGTCGCTGATCAAACCCCGTGTCACGGCGTAGGCGGTTCTCATGCACGAGCTGGATCCGATGACGTTCTGGCTGTAGGCGTAGGCCGTTGGGGTCAATCCCAGATCGTCGCTGACCCACGGGAACACATCGGTTGCCTTGCCCAATAGGCCCTTCGAGACCGTCACCGACGCTGCGGTCTCGACGGTGTTGACACGTGGTCGGACGAATTTGATCGACTCGGCCGGTATGACGATCTCGGTTGTCCCATCGGACCGTCGCAAAACCTTGGCCGCTCCGCCATCGACACAGGTGTCCACGTCGCCGATGGCGACCATGTCGATGGTGTCGGTGCGATAGACCTGATCGAACAGCGCGTGCTCTCGTCGCCCCGAAACTGGAACTTCAGCGTGCACTCGAGCGCGGCAGTCCAGCATGATCGGTTCGACATTCACGATCCGGGCCTCAGTGGGCAGCGTGAGCTCGATCTGCACCTCGTTCACGTCGGGAATGATGTCCCACGGCCAGCTGAACGACAAGGAGTCGGTGGTAGCGATCAGCACCGCAACACCGATCACCCCAACGGCAATCCCTGCAAGCACTCGCTTCATTGGTCACTCATCCTTCTCATACTTCAGACGGTTGTATCGGCAGAAAGTCGCGTTGAGCGTTAGGAAGTTCTCCGACCTGGACTCGGTCGATACCCTGGCCTTCCTTCACTATGGGAACGATCTCCCCTCTCACCATCGACGAGCAGCGTCGGAAGCTGCTCGACGCACTCGCCCCTGAGGACTGCACCGACAGCCTCTGGGAGTTTTGTGATTCCGGCCTCGCGGCCGAGATCGTGCCCGAGTTGCCGGCACTCCAATTGGAGCAGGA
>JBLYYW010000492.1:0-7592 GCA_048550155.1 Acidimicrobiales bacterium
CTTCGTCCTCATCCCAGATTGCGAGGCCGAAGATGCCGTTCAGGCGATCCAGAACTGCATCCCCCCACTCTTCATACCCGTGGGCAATGACCTCCATATCTGAGTCGGTTGCAAAGGTGTGCCCCCGACGCAGAAGTTCAGTCCGAAGTTCTCGGTAGTTGTAGATCTCACCGTTGCCCTGGATCCATACACGATCCGAGCAACCGGCGAGAGGCTGAGCTCCACCCTCGAGATCGATGATCGAAAGGCGACGGAACCCGAAACCAATTCCCGGCCGCTGCAGGAAGCCGTCGTCATCGGGTCCCCGGTGGTGCATCGACTCCGCCATCGCCTGAAGTTGTCCCAGTGCAGGAATGCCACCGTCCCGCCTGTGTTCACCTGAAACTCCGCACATGTGCTTCCGCCCCTCGCCCTGTTCCGCTGCCTATAGCCTCGACCGCACCGGCGAACCGGTATCCAGTGCAAAAAGGCCAGGCAGCTCCAGAAGGTCGGGCTGCCGATCTCGTTTCGTAGTGGTCACCTCGAAGTCGGGCACGGTCCCTCGGTCTGCCGCAGCCTCCCGGACCGGCCCGCTACTGGCTTCGAGCGGTGGACCGGCAGCGGTCACGACCGCCGGCCGAACACCCTGCGCGTTGTCATTCTCACTCATGGTGCCCAGAACACCACTCACCCGGGCGACCCTTGGAACCCCAAGAGGATCACTCACAGTGGGCGTCGGGTCTGACTTGAACAGTCGATAGGCAACGAAAAACAAGACGACCAACACCACGTTGATGAGTAAGAAGATCAGGGCAAATGTTGGTGTATTCACGTCGGGCGCCTCCACACGTAGTCCATCCGGCCTAACTTCGCCTCGCACTTTCTAGCGTGACCAGGATAAAGAAACCAATGGATCAGTAGTTTCACCCACCGTGTTTGTCGCCCACTGTGCGGGACTATCCCTCGAGACGCTCTCCCATTGCCGAATTTCCCATCGGTTCAGCCCTGTTCAGGACGGCTCATGACGACCACTAAATGTGGTATTTCCCATGGATTGTTCAAGTCGACTTCGAGTGACGTCGTTGAAACTCCGTGGAGCCTCAGAGAGCTAATTCGCGAACGCTGGATCTTGCCACGGCGCTCACCGCAATCGCAGCGTTCATCGTCATCTCACTGGTTCTGGGACCGGTTCCTCAGACGATCTCCTCAGACGACCCGTTGACCGGGCAGCTCGCATTCGACGACGCACCCGAGGCACGCACGCCCGACCCCGTCAGAAGTGAGGACTCCGATCCCACTTCCTTCGGTGAGGACCCCACGACCGACGCACCCGCCTCAGATGCAGATGGCGTTCCATCGGAGGCGGAGTCGCTCGGTTCAGATCCTGCCGGGGGCTCAAACGAACCTGTACAGGACGACCCCGTAGAACTCCAGGAGTCCGCCTCGCTTCAGCCCGACGCAGGTCCTCAACCAGACCCCGCCTCACCCCGTGCCGGCGGAACCAGCGAGTACCAATGGGCCTTCAACTGGGGTTCAGACCCCGGGGTGATGGGCAAGATTGGTGACTGGCGGGGAACCACGGCAGTCGACTCCACCGCATTTGGGGTCGTGGCTGACGACGCCAACGACGACGCCGCAGCCATCAATGCCGCACTGTCCTCCCTCGGCGACGATGGCGGCATCGTCATCCTCCCGCCCGGTTCTGTTCTGACAGCCGAAACCATCAAGCTCGGGACCGGCCAGGTCCTCGCAGGAAGCGGAGCCCAGGAAACTCGCATCATCTTCACAGCCGACAACACATGGGGAATCGAGATGGGCGGCAGCTACCCAAGGGACGGAGGCAAGGTGGTGCAAGGAAACGCAGGAGACCTATCCCTCAACCTACGCGCCGTGCAACCTCCCACTGCTGGCCAGCACGCCGTGGTCACTGGTGGACCCGCAGACAGCGCCGAGGCGGGCCAAGTCGTCGAGGTGACCGCCGTTTCCGGTTCGGGCTCTGAGTGGAACGTGACCCTGAGAGACCCACTTGCACAGGACCTGACCGGCGCCGCGTTCAAGCCATTCGACGCCGGTCAGGGCATCGGTCTCGAGAACCTCACTCTGACCGTGGCCGAGGGTGTGCAGGTCGACTACAACATCGTGCTCAGACACAGTGCCAACAGCTGGGTGACGGGCGTACGAAGCGACTGGGCTACCCGGTCCCACATCTACACACGGCAAACGAGCAGATGCGAAGTCCGCGAGAACACCTTGGTCGAGGCAACCAACAAGGGGGACGGGGGCCATGGCTACGGATTGAACATCGCCAACAACACGACCGGTTGCCTCTTCATGCAAAACCGACTGAGCCGTCTGCGCCACAGCATGCTGTTGCACGGAGGAGCTACGGCGAACGTGGTGGCGTACAACACATCGACCGAACCTCGCCACCCGAACTTCGTGAACGGCGGACCGGCCGACATGTCCTTCCACGGCTACGCCGTGGCCAATCTCGTCGAGGGGAACATCGTGGAGCGGATGCAATTGACCGACGCCGGGAGTGCAGGGCCCAACAACGCCATCGTACGCAACTGCTTCACCTCCGGACCTCCCACCTTGAAGAACGGACCCGAGGCGGCGCTCTTGATCGGCAACACTGTGCTCGGAACCAACGACACGCTGCGGCAGCGAGTCATGCCAGCGGTCGAGTGGTCCGGACCGCGGCCCTACACAAAGAGTTCTCTTTTTGACGACGACGGTGTTCTCGTCCAAGGGGACGCTCCCGGACTGGTGCTGGACGGCAACTGGTTCGGAGGCTCTGTCAGCGGGAGCGCGACACCACCGCGTTCAGCGTTCTCTACCGCAGAACGAGTACCCGAGACTCCGAGCGGGTCCTACCGTTCAGACTGCCCCTACGCTCCCTGATACTGCCTTCACTCGCCTACGGCCTGGCGGTCTCCAGCACGCAGGTACGATCGTGGGGTGGAACCCGACGTCGTCGAAACTGCGCGAGGGGCCACCGGCGAGGCGATCGCAGTCGCCTTCTCCCGAGCGTTGCGCGAATCGGGGCTCTCGGTTCCACTCTCGGCCACACTCAATTTCGCAACCGCGCTCGATCAGGTCGGGGTCGGCGATCGTTCCGCTCCGTACTGGGCCGGTCGTTCGACCCTGGTCTCCAACCCAGAGGACATCGAAACCTACGACCGAGTCTTCGCTGCCTTCTGGGAACAGAAGTACGGCGAGTGGATGAACGTCGAGGGTGATCCACCTTCGGCCACCCTTGCCCTGGACAGCGATGACGAGGACGAGGACCAAACCGACCAAGCCCACGATGACGGCGACGACGACATCCAGTCGGTTCGCTTCAGCAGGGCGGAGATCCTCATGGACAAGGACTTCGCTCGATGCACAGATGACGAGCTACGGGAGCTTCACGAAATGATGCTTCAGTTGCGCTTCACCACGCACGCTCGGCAGAGCCGACGGCAGATCTCGGCCAAGCGCAACGGGACCACCCCTGACCTTCGCAGAACGATCCGCGCCGCGCTCAAACATCAGGGCGAACCGCTCCACCGCAAGTACACACGGAACTCTGTGAAACCACGACGCCTTGTTCTGATCCTCGACGTGTCGGGCTCGATGGAACCCTACGCTCGAGCGTTTCTGAGGTTCAGCCACGCGGCAATGATTGCGCGGGGTCGGGTCGAAGCGTTCTCCATCGGGACCAGACTCACCAGGCTCACCCGACACCTCACAAGCCGGGACCCCGACCTCGCCCTACAAGCGGCGACGCCAGAAGTAAAGGACTGGAGTGGGGGAACACGATTGGGAACGACCTTCGCCGAATTCAACGACCTCTGGGCGATCCGGGGAATGGCGCGGGGCGCCATCGTCGTGGTGGTGTCAGATGGCTGGGACCGAGGAGACCCCAGCGAGCTGGGCGAACAGATGGAGCGGCTTCATCGCGTGACCCATCAGCTGATCTGGGTGAACCCATTGAAAGCATCAGAAGGATACGCGCCGGTCGCTGCGGGCATGGCGGCCGCGCTGCCACACACTGATCTGTTCCTCTCTGGGCATTCGTACCGAACACTGGTCCACTTGGCCGGGATCGTGTCGCGCTCCACAGCCCGCTAGCTTTCTCAGCTGCACGCCGCGCAGCACAGAACCCCCGGACACCACCCGACGGCAACACCCGGTTCAATTCGGAGGTCTGAAGCTGCTACTTGACGGGTCGAACGCGCAGCTTGGAGCCGACGATGTCGTACTGCTCGTCAGCCCCTTCGGCCACCTCTGTTCCTTCAGGGGTGAGGTGAAAGTACCGCACGGGTCTCACCGTGGGGTCGTCTGGGTCCATTCGCCACTCGCCAGCAAGCATCCCACGAGACTCGAGCCTCGACAAACATCGGTACACAGTGCTCATGGCGAGTTTCGCGGTGCCGCTTTCCTCGAACGCCTTGACCAACCGATATCCGTGGAACTCAGTCGTTCCATCCCGGGACAATGCCAGCGCAGCAGACAAAATTCGTTCCTCGTTTCGCACGAGGGCTGTTCCTTGTTTACGGCGCACAGCCTCAGGATAGATCGTCGTGACTTCAACCCCGGCGCCGAGCACCTGAAAATTAGTAACCGCAATAGACCCGCTCCGTGTGTGCCTCCCTCTTCTCCGCAAAACATGCCAGCAGCCGTAGTTCGGATCCACCACAGCTGCCTTGCTGCGCACACGATCGCCACCTGGCTTGTGTCCGGTGCGGGCCCAGTTGACCAGGTCTCAGAAACGCGGTGTCCCACTCGGTAGTAATGTCATAGTGGCCTGAGCCGCGGATCGCTGAACCAACAGGCGGGAAGTGCCGGCTTGGCGAGCCCGTAGCCACGTACGAGCTGGCGCTTCATCACCTGAGGCAGCGCTGCGATTAGGGTGATCGTCGGTGTCCAAGAAGCGAGCCCACGCATGAACCTCCGTACGATCCGTCGACGAGCACTGGGTGTGCGGTGGATTGCGTTCGGATTGGCCCTCACAGCCGCTGGCGCACTCACGGGCACAGCGGTCACAGCCTCGCCGGATTTCGGGGCGTCAGGAAACGTCTACGATCTCGACCACGAAAGCTTCAGTCTCGAGGCAACGTTCGTCGGTCGAGACGGGGTTCGTTACTCCCAGAGCCGAACCCGGACCGGCACGATCAACATCGATGATCGCAACCCGTTTCGATTCGGCCCGTTCATCGGCTGCTTTCTCGGCGAACGTGACCAGGGGCGAGTGGTGGCCTCGGGTGACGGTTGCGATCTTGCGATCCGGTTCACGAACACCTCTGATAGGAGTCTCGCAGACCTACGTCTCGGATTCACCAGTCCACGATCCGAGAAGGGACCCGACCTCGAGTGGGCATTCGAACCGTTCTTCGCTCAGCTCGAACCCGGTGAGTCAGCTGTCGCCCGGCTGACCGTTCGTTTTGATCAGGTGGTTGGCCCAGCGACGAACCGAATCTCGGCCTCGGGCACAATCGTGGACGCCGGTGAGCGGTTCAACTACTCGGCGGCCTTCGACTACGAGGTGAAGTCAGCACCACCCACGGTTCCCCGATCAGTCACGGTCAGCCAGCCAGAGCGCTCGGCTCATCTCACCTGGATGGCTCCAGAATCTGACGGGGGATCGCCGGTGACCGGCTATCTGGTGCGGCTGCGCGTCGAACATCCGGATTGGTTGGCCGGGGTGTCCGGTGCCACGCGGTGGCTGTACGACGAGACTGCATGCAACAAACCCGCGACTGACACCACGTGCGTAGTGAAGCTCGACAACCTCCGAGGCCAACCGCCGGGAGCCTATCGAATCGCCGTTACCGCCTTGACGGAACTGTCACCCGAGGGTGGATACACGTTCTACACCGAGCCTCTGACGACGGGGGCTCCGGCACCGAGTGTCATTGCCGAAGCAACGACACTTGAAGAACTCATCGCTGCGCCCGACTTCGCTCCTGTACTGGACGCACCGATTCTTCGTTTCTATGTCGGCTACTTCGGCCGGGACCCGGACCTTGCAGGAGCAAAGTATTGGCTCGACGTCAGGCGACAAGGTTTCTCGGTCGACCGGATCGCGGGCTTCATGGCCGGGTCCGATGAGTTCACCACAACATACGTGGGCACCTCCGATTCAGAGTACGTCGACCTGATCTACCGGAATGTTCTCGGCCGCGACTATGACCGTGCCGGGTTTGAGTATTGGTTGGGACTGCTCGAGAACGGCACCCTCACCAGGCCCGGCGTCGTCCGTTGGGTCACCGCCGGGGCTGAGTTCATCGCCAAGTATCCCTTTGGCTCAGCGAACCCGTCCATTTGAAGACATACGCGGTCGGCACCGATGATCAGTTGCCGATCACGTGTTTCAATGAGCGCGTTCACTCTGCGTTGAACACGAGGGTCACCGAAGCCGAGACCTGTTGGTCAGCAGGGTCGAGGTGGTCAGCCTCAGCGCTCGCCATCGCCATGCGAGCACGCGGTTGCATCCTGTCGCCGCCTTCGACCAGCTCAACGAGGGGACCCAGCGCTACGCCTGCTGCGTCGGCGTAACTCTTCGCCTTCATCCGGGCGGCGGCAACCGCTCGCCGACGGGCCTCATCATGGGCCGGATTGTCGGCATCGATCTGCCAGTGCGGTCCATCCATCGTGATGTCGTGGTGTGTAGCGACGGTCTCCGCCAACCCGAACGCAGCCTCCGGTTCGCGCACGACAACTGCGATGTGGATCGCCGCTTCCCACCCCAGGAACTGTTCCGTGTTGCCGTCCCAGCGAGTCCGGCGATGCACGCTGGTGTGCTGTGCCCCGCGGTCTTGCTTTTCAATCCCCGCGTCGTGCAACAACTCCACGACCTGACCGGCACGCTCGGTGGCCTTGGACAATGCCGCCGCAGCAGTGGGCTCGTCCGCTCTCACCTGGAAGTTCAACGACGCATGATCGGGAACCGCTGGCGCAGTGCCGGTCCCTCCGACTCGAAGAATGGTCATTGGGTGAGCCTACGGGAGCGTCGTGACGCTCGCCGACCATGGGCTGCCCCACGAGACTTACGTTCCGGCGTTCAGTTCGTCGGACACCTCGGCCAAGGCATCCCGCCACGGTCTCAGCCGGATGCCATAGGAGTCGGCGATCCGGTTCGAGGCAAGCCGACTGTTCGCGGGGCGGGCCGCCGGCGTGGGGTATTGCTCGGTTGTGAGTTTGTCGAGCCTGGGGCTCCGGGCGGGTTCCATCATCCCAATCGTTTCGCGCGCCAGATCCCACCACGATGCGTCATCGGGAGCAGCGAGGTGGAAGGTCCCGTGGTGATCAAGTCCGGAACTGACGATTGTGGAGATTGCGGATGCGATGTCCACAGCTGCCGTGGGACAACCGAACTGGTCGGCGACAACTCCCAACTGGTCGCGCTCGGCCGCCAAGCGGCGCATTGTCAGTACGAAGTTTGGTTGAAGAGCCCCGTACACCCACGACGTACGAAGCACGATTGCTCGCGGGGCCGAGAGGGCTGCGAGCTCGCCGGCGCGCTTGGTGAGGCCATAGACACCAGTTGGTGACGGCTCGTCGTCCTCGGTGTACCAGCCATTCTTTTTCCCGTCGAAGACGTAGTCGGTCGAGATGTGAATCAACAC
>JBLYYW010000493.1:0-2648 GCA_048550155.1 Acidimicrobiales bacterium
CCCGATCGCCGTGGTGAACCAGAGGTGTCGGCCAAGTCGGTGACGTTCACGCAAACAACCGGCGGCCGGACCGGTGCGCCCATGCCGCGGGCGGTCAAACGGCCGCCATTCGTACAGTACTCTGCGCCGGCGGTGTGGACGACACTGGAACTCACGATCGACGCCGACGGCACTCATTCGGGACGGCTGGTAGGTGCGTCGGGCTTCCCCCGCCACTGGGTGTTCGACGACGCCGGCGAACTCGTCGCTAAGAGCAGTGTGGCCGAGTACAAGAACTGGATGAACACCTCATTCGGACGCCGCACGCCGTGGGGCGACGAGGACAGCCCGGCCATGGTCACGGCGGTGGAAACCGAGCTGGAGAAGCTGCTCCAAGAGCACATCATGCGCGGCGCGTCCAAGCCCAGGATCCGACGCGTGAAAGAAGGCGAGACGCTTGTCGAACAGGGAGCGACGAGCGAGGAGCTGTTCCTCCTCCTCAACGGGGTACTCGTCGTTGAGGTCGACGGCGAGGCACTCGGGGAACTGGGACCGGGCGCGGTGCTCGGAGAGCGGGCTGTTCTGGAGGGCGGGTTGCGCACCGCCACACTGCGAGCAGTGACCGAGTGCAAAGTGGCAGCGGCCCCGTCGGATCAGGTAGACCGGCAGAAGCTGATCGATCTCGCCACCGACCACCAGCGGGAGACAGACTCGGCGAGAACTCCGATCTGATTGAGCTACGGCCACTCAACCAGCTGTCGTGCTCACCTAGGCTCTGTGGTATGACGACGGTTGACATCGAGCTGCCCTGGGACAACAGCTTCACTTCCGAGCTACCCGCCGATCCGGACGAAGGGCCGGGTCTGAGGCAGGTGACGGGCGCAGCGTTCAGCCGAGTGACCCCCACTGCAGTTGCAGCGCCCAAGCTGATCGTGTGGTCACCCGAGGTCTCCGCAGACCTGGGTCTCACCGCCGAGCACATGAACTCGACTGAAATGGTCGAAGCGCTCGCCGGCAATCGCGTCCTTCCCGGGACAGACACCTTTGCCATGAACTATGGCGGGCATCAGTTCGGCAACTGGGCCGGACAGCTGGGCGACGGTCGGGCCATCACATTGGGGCAACTCCGTGCCCCCGATGGTTCCCGACAGATGCTCCAGCTCAAGGGAGCCGGCCCCACGCCCTATAGTCGACGGGCCGACGGTCGGGCGGTCCTGCGGTCGAGCGTTCGCGAGTTCCTTTGCAGTGAAGCAATGCACTTCCTCGGCGTCCCCACCACTCGGGCGCTGAGTCTCGTTCTCACGGGGGACGACGTCGTCCGCGACATGTTCTACGACGGCAACGCAGCCCCCGAGCCGGGTGCGATCGTGTGTCGCGTCGCCCCATCGTTCATCCGGTTCGGTACCTTTGAACTGCCGGCAAGCCGAGGCGAAGACCACCTCTTGAAATCCCTCGCCGACTACACCATTCGTCACCACTTTGCCGATCTGCCAGGAGCGTCGGATCCAGTGAGCGAGACGTATCTGGCGTGGTTCGAGGAGGTGTGCCAGACCACCGCCAAAATGATCATCGACTGGATGCGGGTCGGCTTCGTTCACGGTGTCATGAACACCGACAACCTCTCGATCCACGGGATCACGATCGACTATGGCCCGTACGGGTGGTTGGAGGACTTTGACCCCGGCTGGACGCCAAACACTACCGACGCTCACATGAAGCGATACCAGTACGGCAACCAACCCGGAATCGCGCAGTGGAATCTCGTCCGGTTTGCCAACGCCATCTACCCTCTCATCGGCGACGTCATCCCACTTCAGGAAGCTCTGGACCGCTACAGCACCACGTTCCTGCAGGGCAATCGCGAGGCAATGGCCGCGAAACTCGGTTTCACCGACGTGACGCCAGCCGACGATGAGCTCTTCGATGCCCTGGACAGCACACTTCAGATGGCCGAGACGGATATGCCGATCTTCTATCGAAACCTGGCCCGGGTGGACATGGGGGAGCTGAACGAGGCCGAGATCCCTGAACCCTTGATGGCCGCGTATTACCAACCCGATCAGCTGACCCCTGATGTGGTTGGTCAGATCCATCGCTGGCTCACCCGGTATGCCCAACGAGTCGAGTACGCCCCCGACACCAAGCTGATGAACTCGGTCAACCCCAAGTACGTCCTCCGCAACTACATTGCTCAGCTCGCCATCGATGCAGCGACCGCAGGTGACTACTCAGTTCTCCACGAGGTCTACGACGTCCTCCGGCGCCCATATGACGAGCAGCCCGAAATGGAGAGGTGGGCCGAGCGCCGGCCCGAGTGGGCTCGCACACGACCGGGGTGCTCAATGCTCAGCTGTTCGAGTTAATTCCCTCCGGTACCTCGGTGCTCGACTTCGAACGGCTTTCTGTCGTCCGGGGGCGACATTCCGCTGTTCTGTCGTCGCGTGGATACGTGGGGTGTGCTCTGGCGACGATTTTTGGGGGGAATGTGGTCGGACAACGACAGATGCGCCCTCCTGGTTACGCTCCGCTGGGTTTGGCGTGAGCCACGCTCTGTGTGAGGAGCGACCAGAGCGCTTCCACATGGTGACGTTCGGTTGATTCGACCCCGACCGAAACCCTCACGTACCAACGATCGCCGAGCTTGGCGGGAGACATGAACGCTGCACCGG
>JBLYYW010000494.1:0-9966 GCA_048550155.1 Acidimicrobiales bacterium
CCATGTGATCCGTTGGGCCCAGAATCGGCTGATGGCAATCAGCACCTCGAGCCCACCGTCCAAGAGATACGCCGAGTCGCCGGTGTGACGGATGTAGTCGTGAATGGCGAAGGCGATCGCCCCGTTTCGGTGGATCTCCTCGAAGGTGATCTCCCACTCGTTGTGGCACTCCTCACCGTTGATCGTGACCATCGGATACAACGCTGCGCCGTCGACGAACCCGAGCTTCTCAGCGTTTTCGATTGCCTTGCTCAGTTGGCGGTGGCGATAACGGATCAGATTTCGCCCCACCTCGGGCTCGGAGGTCGCCAGGTAGAACGGAAGACAGAACGCTTCGGTGTCCCAGTACGTGACGCCACCGTATTTCTCGCCCGTGAAGCCCTTCGGACCGATGTTGAGATCTGGATCATCGCCGGTGAACGTACTGTTCAGGCCGAAGATGTTGAACCGGATGCCCTGTTGGGCGGCGACATCACCGTCGATCTCGACATCGCTGGTGGACCACTTGTGTTCCCACGCAGCTTTGTGTTCCTCCAGGAGCCTGTCGAAACCCTGCGCGACGGCGGTGTCCAATGCGCGCTGGCACTCGCTGAGAACGCGTTCAGCCGGAATGATTCGGGACGTCACGTTGGCCCCGAGCTTGACGACCTCGACAACCTGATCGGACGCGACGGGCAACGAGACGGTAGTGCCCGCAGTCAGAGGCCGGGTGAACGGCACCGGTTCGTGATCTGGGACCGCAGTGGTGAGCACCAACTCAGAGCCGACAGCGGTCACGAACTCGGTCTTCTTGGTCTTGGACACCACGATGGTTCGGGCACCTGTGGCGAATTCCTCGACCGGGTCCCAGAAACCGAAGTCGTGGTTGGAATCCTCGTTCACCACATCACCTTCCACCAACGAGGTGATTTCGAGATTCGTAGCAGCATCAATAGCCAATCGATACCGCAGTGCCCCGAGCGCATTGTTGGCCTTGCTGACGAATCGCAGAGCCTCAACGCTGACCGTTCTGCCATTGGCCAAGCGCGCCCGGAACGACCGCTCGAGCGTGCCGGCCCGCATGTTGAGCTCCCGTCGGAACTCGAGCACCTCGGCCGTTGCGAGGTCGAGCTCCTCACCGTCGACCCGTATGACCAGCCGCTTCCAGTCGGCGGCGTTCAGTATCTTGGCGAAGTAGTCGGGATACCCGTTCTTCCACCACCCCACCCGGGTGGGGTCGGGGTAGTAGATGCCGGCGAGGTAGTTGCCTTTCAATGAGTCGCCGCTGTAGGTCTCCTCGTGATTTCCTCGGCCGCCGAAGTGGCCGTTTCCCAAAGAGAACAGGCTTTCGTACACCCGATTGTTGTCCGCGTCGAACCGGTCCTGAACGATCTTCCACGGATCCAATTCCACCAATGACTTCACCTGTAGAAGGCTAGCCCGGGCCGATTCGGGCCAATGTGGGAACGATCAATCTGGAGAGGCCGAGCCCGAAGTGGGAGTCGAACCCACGACCTACGCTTTACAAGAGCGTCGCTCTAGCCAACTGAGCTATTCGGGCAGAGTTCAGAGCTTATCGCTCACACGATGTGGCACGGGCGGAATTGCCTGGCACCGAGTGTGACCGTTACCGCCCCGCCTGGAAGCTAAGCTCGTCGCATATGAACACTGGAGCTCACGACGCCGGAGGCGGATTCACACAATCGGTCGGGACCAACGCCGCCAGAGGTATTGGCGTAATACTTGCTGCGGTCGCCGTTGGAGCGATTCTCATGTGGTTGGGCTACAGCAATGACTCGGTCGACGCCACCGCAGGCAACGACGACTCGGCCCTGGTTTCTGACGACGAAGGTTCTTCCGACGATGGAGCGAGCGACGGATCCTCCGACGATTCGGCCGCAGAGACCACCAGCACCACCGAAGCCACCACCACTACCACCACCGCTCCGCCGGTTACCGCCAGGCCGCCAGCCGAGGTGACCGTCGTCGTGATGAACGCAACCGAAGGGAAGCCCGGTATCGCGGGCCGAAGTTCGGCCATCGTGGAACAGGCGGGCTTCACTGTTCTCGAAGCCAGCAACGCAAAGGTCGATCAAGACACCGCCATCCAGTACGACGCCGACTACGAGGCCGATGCGATCGCCGTGGCCGCTGCGTTCGGTCTCGATGAGTCGGTTGTCGAGCCGTTCCCGGACGATCTCAATATCCGTGACGAGGCCGACGTCGAGGGTGCCCATGTCATCGTGTTCGTAGGTCTCGACGGAAAGATCGACCCCTAGCCACGCCGATTCCGGCGCAGCACTACGCTGAAGGCATGGCCATCAGCCCATCTGGCAAAGGCGAACTCGATTCCTCAGGATCCTCCGACCTCGCGGTACGCGTGGTCGTCGGCGTCGTCGGAGCACTCGTCCTCTTCTTGATCCTCAGGTGGATCATGGGATTCGTCTTCACGTTCGTGAAGTTCGGCGCGTTCGTGGCCGTGGCAGTCGCCGTGGTCTACGGGATTCGCCAAGTATCCAAGAAGGCCTAGCTGCCGGTTCGGGGCTTCGGAGTCCGCTGTCGCACAACTTCGAAACACGCAGCCGCCCCTGCCATGGCAACGTTGAGGCTGTTGAGTTCGCCGCGCAGGGGAAGGCTGGCTACCACATCGACCCTCTGACGGACCAACCGCGAGAGCCCTGACCCTTCTGCACCGAGCACAAGAGCGACCGGGCGATCGTTGCTGAGGTCCAGATCGAACAGCGCAGTTTCGCCGTCGGCGTCGAGGCCGACGGTCAGCACCCCAGCATCTGACAGATCTTTGATGGCGGTCGGGATGCCGCCCACCAACGCCATCGGCATGTGCTCGATCGCTCCAGCAGCAGTCTTGGTGACCGTTGCGGTGACATGAACGGCACGGTGGCGGGGCATGACGATCCCTGTCACCCCCGCACATTCAGCGGTACGGATGATCGCCCCCAGGTTCTGCGGATCGGTGAGACCGTCCAGCACCAACAGAAACGGTGCCCCCGACAGCAGGCTCTCGAGCGATTTCTCCTGAAGCGGTTTGGCCTTGGCGAGAACGCCCTGATGACTCATTGTGAGCGCGTCGGCATCGAATCGTTTTCTTGTTACCGATTTGAGCGGCACCTTGAGGTCTCCGGCCAGTTCCCTGATGTCGGAAAGGATCGGAGCATCGTCGAGGCCCTCGACCATGAGGATCTCCTTCACGGGGCGGGTTCGGGCCAGCAACAGTTCCCGCACGGCCTGTCGGCCTTCGACTTGATCGCCGCCCAGACCGCGGCCTGATCCCGATCGTCGCTGGCGTGCTTGGTCGCCTTCGGCCGCGCGCGGACGGCCGCCCCGGCGACCCCCGGCGGGAGGTCGGGTCCCAGTCGACCGCCGTTTGCGGTCGGCATCTCCGGGTTTGGGTTTGCCACCACGTTTGCGGCCGCTCTGGTTGTTGGGGGTTGAACCCCGTTTGCTTGGACTCACGACTTCACCATCAAAGCTGAGGCGAAACACTGGACCCCTTGGCCCAGCGCAGAAACGCCTTCGGTTCTCTTGCCTTTCAGTGTGACCGGGCCACCGGCCGCATCGGACAGGTTCTTCTCCATGACATGACGGTGCGGCGCAATCTTGGGAGCGTCGAGCACAACCGTGCAATCTGCATTGAGAAGCGACCAGCCCAACTGCTGTAGACGGTCCGCAGCCATGCGCAGCAACCGGACGCTGTCGGCACCGGCTAGCGAGGCATCTGTGTCGGGAAACATCTCGCCGATATCTCCGGCGCCGACAGCGCCCAGCATGGCGTCGATAACGGCATGGGCGATCGGATCGGCGTCACTATGTCCCACCAATCCAGCCGAGTCGGAAAATTCGACTCCCCCCAACACCAGGGGCCGGGTGGGGTCATCGCTCCAGCCGTGGACATCGAATCCCTGGCCGATCCGTAGGTTGGGTGCAGGCACGGTCACCTCAGCAGTATCTCGGCAAGAGCAAGGTCTGCGGCCACCGTGATCTTGATGTTTCTCGGATCGCCGTCCACGTGAACCACCGGCTCGCCCAGTGCATCGACCAGCGATGCGTCGTCAGTCGCATCGGCGCCGCTGTCGTGGGCCCTGATGACCAGGTCATATTCAAATCCCTGCGGGGTTTGAGCCGCCTTGAACCGAGTTCGGTCTACCGCTCCCCCATCGACGTGGCGCAATGAATCGGTGACCGGCACGACCGGAACCACCGCCCGGTTTCCCTCACCCAGCGCATCGACAACCCGGTCGATGACCGCCTCGGGAACCGCCGGACGGGCGGCGTCGTGAATGAGCACGTGCGTCGGTTCGAACTGCTCAGCCGCGGCCAGCCCGGCACGAACCGAGTCGGCGCGGGTGGCGCCACCGGCCACGACCAGATCGGCGCATTCGCTCTGGTGATCGGACAGGAGCTCAGGATGGGCTACCACAACAACGGCATGAGATGCAGCGGCAATCGCCTCGACCGATCGATCGAGTATGCGTTTGCCGCCCAACGACTGAAGCTGCTTGGGACGCCCATCACCGAGGCGTGAACCAACCCCGCCGGCGACAACTATGCCTACGATCTGCACGCTTCAAGAGTACCCATAGGCCCGTGAGTAGGGCGGGGGCATCCAAACTGTGACATCTTCCACTGGTCCGATGTACGGTGGAGAGGTGATTGACCCTGCGCTGTTGGCTGACGTCGAACTCTTTTCCGGACTCGAAGAAGAAACACTGGCAGTAATCGCTGCTCAGTCAGAACGCCGCAAGCTGAAGCGAGGTGACGTTCTCTTCAGCGAAGATGATGAACCGGCCGAATTGTTCGTCACCCTGTCCGGCCGGGTCGCCATGGTGAACCGCTCCATCGATGGTCGCGAGAGCGTCGTGGCGCTGATGGAGAAGGGTGATCTCTTCGGTGAGATGCCACTGTTCGATCAGCGAAACCGATCAACCGACGGACGCGCCCTGGAACCCTCCGAAGTGCTGGTCATTCCATACGTCCCGCTGCGAAAGCTCTATCAGGACCAGCCCGAACACCTGTGGCGTGTTGTCGCCCTGCTTGCAGGACGCCTCCGAGCCATGGACGGCGTCCTTGCCGATTCGGTGTTCCTCGATGTCACCGGGCGGACCGCCAAGCGATTGTTGGAGATCGCCGGTGACACCGACGACTTCGCACTTCCGGTCACCCAGGAAGAACTGGCCGGCATGGTCGGCGCCAGCCGGGAACGTGTGAACAAGGCCATCGCCAGCTTTGTTCGTCTCGGCTGGATCGAACAGCGCGACCGGCGCTACCACATCCGCAACCGCCAACAACTCGAACTCAGAGCTCGCTGAGGGTCGCGTGCGGCGGGCCCGCTGCAGGCGAGATTAACCGCGCTGGAGGCGGTCGAGGATGGAGGTTTCGACCAGCTGGGTGAGGCTTTCCTTCACGCTCCGAGCTCGGAACGGATCAATGCCGTCGATCTCTTCGAGCTCAGACGCACTGGCGCCGAGGATCGCGTCGAGGTTCTCGAACCGCTCGACCACTTCATCGACCATGGTCGGGGTGAGCCGGGGGACCTTGGACAACAGCCGGTATCCCCGGGATTCCAAGGCGCCGTCGAGCTCGGTAACCGAGGCTGACAGGTGGAGGGTCTTGGCAAGAAGTTCCTCGTTGAAGAGGGCGTCGTCGCTCAGGCCGGCGAGTGCATCCATAGCCTGTTCGATGTGGAAGCTTGCGTCTTCGGTGAAGTAGTCCCGGATCAGCAATCGGCGATCGTCGATGACACCGCCCATGAGTTCCTCGAGCTGAAGCCGGACCAGCCGCCCATCACTTCCCAACTCGATCAGGTTCCGTTCGATTTCCTTGGCAATCCGGGCCACCATTTCGGTGCGCTGGAGCACTTCCACCACATCGCGCAACGTGACAAGGTTCTCGACCTCGAGCGCAGAAAGGTTGGCGGAGACGCTGTGCAGCCGGCTGCGATATCGTTCGAGCGTTTGGATCGCCTGGTTGGAACGCTCGAGCAGTCGACTGACCGGTTCGAGCGAGTGGCGGTCCTCAGAAATATAGACCTGAATTTCCTTGCGGCTCTGGGAAACCGCCAATACCGGGACGTCGAGCGACCGTGCAACCCGCTCAGCGGTTCGGTGACGGGTACCGGTTTCGGTGGTGGGCACATTGGGATTGGGAACCAAGTGCACGTTGGCCCTGGCGATTCGGGTCGCATCGGGGTCGAGGATGATGGCTCCATCCATCTTGGCGACCTCGGCGAGGCGCTGCGGCGTATACGCCGAATCGAGGAGGAAGCCACCCGAGCAGATGTTCAACACCTCAGGGAAGTCTCCGACCACGATCAATCCGCCTCGGCCTGATTGAAGCACTCGGTCGAGGCCTTCTCGCAATGGTGTTCCAGGCGCAATTTGAGCAAGTACTCGAACGAGAGCTCGCTCAGACTGGTGACCCATGGGGTGAGTGTAGGGGCTGAAGTGCCCTGTCGGTGTCAGACTGTTACCCCGAGTAACACACCGAGGGCCTCAACGACCGTTTCGCACCGATGCAACTCGAGCCCGCGAGGCCCGTCGGGGCAGGACGGGGGCACGATGCACGCCGTGAACCCGAGGCGGGCTGCTTCGGACAGTCGACGCTCCATTGTTGTGACGCGCCGCAACTCGCCGCTGAGCCCGATCTCGGCGCACGAAGCGAGCGAGGCCGGAACAGGCATCTCCCGGGCCGCCGAAACCATGGCGAGAAGCATCGCCATGTCAGCGCCCGGGTCGTTGACTTTGGCTCCCCCGGCAGCCGACACGAGCGTGTCGAATCCGGACAGGACACTCGACAGTTTGTCCTGACCGACGCTGTTCACCAGGTTCAGCCGACCCGACGGCACGTTGTGGGCAGTGACCGAGGGTCGGTCGGCGCTCTTGCGCACGAGCGCCTGGATCTCGACCATCACAGGACGCCGCCCGTCGAGCACCGGCACGACCGCCGACCCGGCCAAGCGGGGATTCCGGTCGGCCAGGAATCGAGCGCTCGGGTCTCGTACCGGAATGAGGCCGGTTCCGACCATCTCGAACAGGCCTGATTCGCTCGTCGGCCCGAACCGGTGCTTGAGACATCGCAGGAACCGTAGGTCGTTCCTCCGGTCACCGTCGAAACTCAGCACGGTGTCGACCAGATGCTCGAGCGTTCGGGGCCCAGCGAGCCCGCCGTCCTTGGTGACGTGGCCGATGAGGAGCAGCGAGACAGTGTGCTTCTTGGCGGCATCGGCCAGCAGGCCTGCAACGGTTCTCAGCAACGCGGGTGATCCGGGAGAGCCACCCTCGTCACTACTTTTGAGGGTCTGCACCGAATCGACGATCACCATCTGGGGCTTGTGCGTCTCCATCGTGCTGATGACCTGGCGGGTGTCGGTCGTGTCGAGAACACTCAACGCATCCGGTATCGGGCGGTTGTGAATCCGACTCGCACGCGCCGCCACCTGGGTAGGGGCTTCTTCGCCGGTGACCAGAACCACGCTGGCTCCTGTCCGAGCGATCCGTAGGGCGAGTTGGAGCGTCAACGTGCTCTTGCCGATACCGGGCTCACCGGACAGCAACGACACTGACCCGGGCACGAACCCGCCACCGAGCACCCGGTCGATCTCTTCAACGGTTGTTGGCACCGGAATCGATTGGGTCTGGTCTACGTCGGCAAGGGGAATCAGCTCGACTCCGTCGATGAAGGAACGCTTGGCCACCGGCCGTTCGGGAATGGTGTGCCAGGCCTGGCAACCGCCACAGATCCCCTGCCATTTGGGGTGCTCCCGACCACACTCGGAACAGGCAAACGTCGTTGATGAACTCATTGCTCAATCATCGTCGGGGGGTGTGACATCGTCCCCGGACGGGGTGGAGGGCTCAGACCGCCGGTTCGGGCGCTGGTTGATCGGGGACGTCGAAGCTTCGCAGGATCGAGTGGCCGCGGGCATCCTCGGCTGCTGCGTCCGGGGCGAACCAGGCGGTCCGATAGCCGAGGGTTCTGGCGGCATCGAGAATCTCTAGCTGATCGTCCACGATCAGGATGTTCGCCGGTGGTTGACCTGTCAGCCGCCGCAGGACCTCGAAGATCGGTCGATCAGGTTTTCGCACGCCAACCGCACCACTGACAACCCACGGGTCCACCAGAGTGTCGAGGCTGTGACGTTGACGCAGCTTGCGCGCCCAGGTAGCGGAATCGTTGGTGAGGCAAGCCACCCGGACCTCACGGTCCCGCAAGGAGCGCAGGAACTTCACGACGCCGGGCTTCAATGCATGTTTGGCCAGGTACTCGTCGTCCAACTCGTTGGCGTCGCCGGGCACCTGAACCAACTGCCAGAACGTCGACGGTTCGATTCTCCCCAGGCTCAGCTGTCGGGCCCGAGTTGTGATCTCGTCGGCGGTCAGCGGTGAACCCTTTTCGAAACAGAAAGGAATCAAGACATCGTCGATGTCGGCTGCAGTTCCGTAGAGCACACCCATACCATCGAGCGCCACAACCGTCGGATTCGCGTTCGCCGCCACCTCGTCGTTCTCGAGTTCGTTGCTCAAGACGATCTCGGGATCCTTCTTCGGAGCGCGGGCAGAGGGCCGGTTCGTGGATTTGGGGGTTGGCGTCTGCCGCTGCTGCACGATCCGCAGAATGATCGCAAGTGCAAGCAACAGCGCTACGGCACCGGAAAGAACTGCGACACCCAGCGCGACAAGGGCACCGATCTCCCTGGTGGTGCTTTCTGAACGAACCGCCACCACCGACGGGTTGTCCAATGATGTCGACCAGAAGCGAGCAGTGGAGTCCGAGGCCTGATCGAGTCTCGTACCGTTGGATCCGTCGGGCGGGACCTCACCGGGCAGCGTGAGTTGCAGCCTCACGCTCACCTGGGAGGGATCGGCATTGTTCCTTTCGGCAAAACTCTCGAGCGGTTCTCCCAGAAGCGCATCCAGTTCCGGGTCGCTGAAGCCGGCAAACCCGTTGGGAGCCATCCGGCCCTCGACCGCGTAGGAGACCTGCGCAAAGCTGTTCGCTTTCACCAGCGTGAAGCCTCCGAACAACCCCTCGGGGCCGGCGATCTCGTTCATTACCTCGGCGAACTGATCTGGGTTGGCGAACGCTTTGTGAGCACGAATACGGGTTCGGCCGTCGTCATCGAGCTCTCGAGGTTCCACGACCCAGCCGGAGTCGTCAGCATCGGAAAGCGCCAGCCCTGCTGCTTCAAGGTCGGGGAGCTGAGCTGCCAGCTCGGGATCCAACACCACCGCCACCTCGACGGTGCCCGAGCCGTCCTCTTCGACGTTGATCGAGGTGAGGACGTCAGCGTTACATGCGGTCAGACAGAGGACCAGCAGGAACAGAACGGCGCGCCACAAACTTGGGCTGGCACTCCGCGTGAACACTCCGGCCAGCGTACTACCCGGGCGTAGACCCACGCGGCAGCGCATGCTTGAAACGACCCCGACCAATCGAGGCCGCACGTTCAAGCCTTCGCAGGATTATGTCTCGGCCAGCTCGGGGGTGGACGGGGGCTGGAAGCCCTCGTGGGCGGTGAAGGTCAGCTCTTTTTCACCATCGTCGTTGGTGACCACATCCACCACGATGATTTGACCGGCCCGGAATTCCTTGTACAGGAGCTTCTCGGACAGTTGATCCTCAACCATGCGCTGAATGGCTCGACGCAGCGGTCGGGCACCCATCGTGGGGTCATACCCTCGGTCAGCCAGATGAACCTTGGCATCGGCGGTGAGTTCGAGACCGATTCCTTGGCCCTCGAGCTGCTCGGCGGTGCGAGCGATGAGGAGGTCAACAATTTCGGTGACCTCAGGCTTGCTGAGTTCGTGGAAGACAATGGTCTCGTCGACACGGTTCAAGAACTCGGGCCTGAAGTGGAGCTTCAGAGCGTCGTTGACCTTTTCCTTCATCCGCTCATAGGTGACCGCCTCGTCGCTCTTGGCGAAGCCCAGCTGAGCCTTGCGGAGGTCCTGGGTTCCCAGGTTCGAGGTC
>JBLYYW010000495.1:0-17754 GCA_048550155.1 Acidimicrobiales bacterium
CGGTGACAGTCTCGTGGGACAGCAGACAACGAGCAGCGGTGGTGGCTTCCTGTTCACGACCGGGGCATCCGGTGAGTTCCTCATCGACGTCGACCAATCGACGCTGCCACCGGGTGCAACGTTTACGACCGGCAATTTCCATGACGCCGACTTTGGCGCCAGTTTCGGTCTCGCTGACGCCGGTAACAATTTCGGTTACACGTTGCCGACTTCACTCGACGTTGCGAAGACGAGCGACGCGACCCCAGCCACTCAGCCCGGCGATCAGATCAACTACACGATCACCGTCACCAACCCTGGCTCGACGATTCAATCCGGTGTTGTGGTGACCGACCCATTGCCGGTCGGAACATCATATGTCTCCGGTTCGACGACCGGAACGTGGTTCGAGCCGAGCCCGGCGCCAACGATCACCGAAGACTGGGAAACCACCGACGATGACTGGATCGGAGGGACCGGCTGGGTGACCGACCGGTGGACCGAGGTCGGGGAAACGAACGGGTCCAACGGGGGCGACATCCGGATCGAGAGCGAGAACGGCAGCACCGCGGTACGAATTCAAGACAACGACAACGGTGGCGAGGGCGTGCAGAGGTCGGCCGACCTGTCCGCCTGGGCCTCAGCCACGCTTGCCTATGACTTCGATCGAGACCTGAACGACTCCGATGACTACGTCATGGTGTTGGTCTCCACAAATGGATCGCCCTTCACTGAGATCGAGCGCTACACCGGACCCGCCAATGACTCTGGCTTCCAGCCAGCCTCGCTCGATCTCACGCCCTACATGGGGGCCAACACACTCATTCGTTTCCTCACTGGTCCGAACACCGGTGGCGGCGAACGGGTCTACTTCGACAACATCAGGATTTCCGGAGAGATTCTCACTCCGGTAGCCAAGTCGAATGCGACGGGCGCGCCGGATCCGCTGGTCGACGGAGTGCCCGAAGATCTGGTCGTCGCATCGGATGGGGCAACCATTCCGCCGGGCGGAACCCTGACGGTGACGTACTCCGTGACGGTCGACGATCCCGCACCGGCGACGAGTGTGGTCAACACGGTGACAGCCTCTTCGAACCAATCGTCACCCGACACCGCCACCGTCATCGACCCGCTCAATGTTGCCTCGATCGCTGACTTCGTGTGGGAGGACCTCGACGCCGATGGCGTTCAGGATCCTGGTGAGCCGGGATTGGCTGGGGTCACCGTGGAACTGCTCGACGGAGGTGTTGTGAGGCGAACGACAACTACCGCAAGCGACGGCAGCTACCGACTGGCGTGGTTGTCGGCCGGCAACTACGAAGTGCGTTTCTCCGCCCCTGCGGGCTTCATCTTCAGCCCCGCCGATTCGGGCGGTGACGACGCGGCCGACTCGGACTCCAATGTGGCGACCGGTGTCACCGGCACGATCGCTCTTGCCGCTGGCCAGAACCTGACCAACGTCGACGCCGGCCTCTACCAACTCGCCACCATCGGCGACCTTGTCTGGGACGATCTCGACGCTGACGGCATCCAGGACTCTGGCGAACCGGGCCTTGGCGGCATCACGGTGGACCTTCTCGATAGCGGAGGTGTTGTCGTCGACACGACAACGACTGCCGCAGACGGCTCGTATTCGTTCTCAGTGGTCCCCGACACATACTCGGTGAGGGTCGCTTATCCGGCTGACGGGATCGGATCCCCGGCCGACCAAGGGGGAGACGACGCGGTTGACTCCGACGCCGACCCAAGCACCGGTGAGACCTCACAAATCACCGTCGCCAGCGGTGAAATCTACGACGACCTCGACGTCGGCGTCTACACCCGCGGCATCCTCGGAGACTTCGTCTTCGACGATCTGAACGGCAACGGGATTCAGGATGTCGGTGAGATCGGTATCGCCGGTGCGACGGTCGAACTGCTCGACGGCGGAGCCGTGGTCGATACCACGACGACAGGTGTCGCCGGAGACTACGCGTTCACCGATATCGAGCCGCGGGACTACACGATTCGTTTCACAACCCCGACCGGGTACCGCGCCAGTCCCGCCAACTCCGGCGGAGACGATGCGCTCGACTCCGACCCCAACCCAGCGACGGGTGAGACCGGGACAATCACCGTGATATCCGGCACCGACGACGACTCGATCGATGCCGGCTTCTACGTCCCGGCCCGCCTCGGCGATCTGGTCTTCGTCGACGCCGACAGCGACGGCATCCAGGACCCTGGCGAGCTCGGAGCGGCGGGATTGACCGTGAACCTGTTGGACGGATCCAATGCGGTGATCGCAACCACGACGACGGCGACCGATGGAACCTACGGCTTCGCCGATCTCGATCCAGGTCTCTATCGGGTTGAGGTGCTAGCCCCCGGGTTCAGCTTCACCAGCCGAGACCAGGGTGCGGACGACACTGTGGACTCCGACGTGAGCACCTTCAACGGCCGGGCAACCGTGATCCTGTCCGGCGGCGGTGACGACGACACAATCGACGCCGGCATCCTCCCCGCGATAGTTGGCGATTTTGTGTGGGAAGACCTCGACGGCGATGGTGTGCAGGACGCCGGCGAGCCCGGTGTCGGTGGCGTCACCGTGAACCTGCTCGACTCCGGTGGCCTGGTTGTTGCAACTGTGACCACCGCGGCTGACGGCTCATACTCATTCGGCGTCGGCCCCGGGACCTACGAGCTCGAGTTCGTCGCTCCGGCCGGAACCGTGTTCACGCCCCCCGGGGCCGGAACTCCCAGCACCGACTCGAACGCCAACCCTGCAACCGGACGATCCGGCCCGATCGTGATCACCGACGACAGCGGCGATCTCACCATCGACGCCGGCCTGTACACCCCGATCGACCTCGGAGACCGGGTATGGGAGGACCTGGATGCCGACGGTGTTCAGGATGCCGGTGAGTCTGGGCTCGCCGGTGTCACGGTGCAGCTAAGAAACAGTGCTGACGTCGTGATCGCCACCACGACCACGAACGGCACAGGCCTCTACGCTTTCAACAGTCTGGTACCCGGCGACTACTCGGTGGTGTTCACCGCTCCCGCTGGTTACCAGCTCTCCCCGTCCGATGTTGGTGGCGACGACACCATCGACTCCGACCCCGCAACGGGCACCGGTGTGACCTCAACGGTCTCGCTCGTGAGTGGCGTCGATGACGACTCCGTCGATGCCGGCATGTACCGCCTGGGTTCTATCGGTGATCGGGTGTGGGTCGACCTGGACAGTGACGGACTTCAGGACGCCGGTGAACCCGGCCTTGCCGGGGTGACCGTCAACGTGCGTGACGCAGGGAATTCGGTTGTCGGGTCAGCAGTCACCGCCGCCGATGGCTCCTACCTCGTCAGCGGCCTCACGCCGGCCGACTACACCGTCGAGTTCATAGCCCCCGGCTACACCTTCGTTTCCCAGGACGTCGGCGCCGATGACAGCATCGATTCCGACCCGGACGGATCGGGCACTACCGGCACGGCCACGGTGGTCAGTGGTGCCGGCGTCACATCGGTTGACGCCGGTGTCGAGCCGATCGTGGTTGGCGACTTTGCCTTCGTCGACACCGATGGTGACGGAGTGCAGGATGCCGGCGAGCCGGGTCTCGGCGGCGTGGTGGTCGAACTGTTGGTCGGCGGGTCCGTGACCCAGACCACGGCGACTGCGGCCGATGGTTCCTACAGCTTCGACGTTGCTCCGGGAACCTACGAGGTTCGATTCACCGCACCCGCGGGCTATGAGATCACCGCCCAGGATCAGGGTGGCGACGACGGAGCCGACTCCGACATCGACCAGACCCTCGGAACGACGGCACCGATCACCGTGCCCGGACCGAACGATGACCTCACCGTTGACGCTGGGTTCTTCCTCCCGGCGTCGGTCGGTGATCTGGTGTGGGACGATCTCAACGCCGATGGCGTGCAGGATGCTGGAGAACCAGGCATCGACGGGGTCGTGGTCGAACTGCGCGATGGTGGCGGTGCGGTAGTCTCCACCACGACCACGGCCGGTGGCGGGCTGTACAGCTTCACCGGGTTGACCCCCGGAAACTACACCGTGACGTTCCTGGCCCCAGTCGGAGCTTCTCCGACCACCGCCGATGCCGGTGGAGACGATGCCCTCGATTCCGACATCGACGCCGCCGGTTCGGCCTCCATCACTCTGCTGTCGAACGAGTTCGACGATTCGATCGATGCCGGGTTCGTCACCCCCGCCTCGGTAGGCGATTTGGTGTGGGATGACCTCAACGGTGATGGAGTTCGCGATGCCGGCGAACCCGGCCTTGGCGGTGTTCCGGTCGATCTGCTCGACGGATCCGGCACAGTAGTTGCCTCTACCACTTCAGCCGCCGACGGCTCCTACACTTTCTCCGGCGTTGACCCCGGCTCGTACCGGGTCCGGTTCGGCACCATCGGCGCCTTCGAACTCACCGATCAGGATCAAGGCGGCGACGACACGGTCGACTCCGATGCCGATCCTGTCACCGGGGAAACGGCGCTCTTCACGGTCATCTCCGGCGAGAGCAATCCCACGCTCGATGCTGGTCTCGTGGCCCCCGCCTCGTTGGGCGACACTGTTTGGTTCGATGCCGACGCCAACGGCGTACAGGATGCCGGCGAACCGGGCGTGCCCGGGCTCGCTGTCCAACTTCTCGACGGCGCCAACTCCGTCGTCGCCACCGACACCACCGATGCCAGCGGGACGTACGGATTCACCGGGCTCGAGCCCGGCGACTACTCGATTCGGGTCGTTGGAGCCGGCCTCGTCTTCACCGCACAAGACAGCGGGGGCGACGACGCTGCCGATTCTGACGTGGATCCAGCCGGGCTGTCGAACGCAGTCACGTTGGTCTCCGGCGATGTGATCTCATCGATCGACGCCGGCATCATCCCGTCCAGCATCGGAGACCGGGTCTTCGAAGACCTCGATGGTGACGGTCAGGCCGAACCTGGCGAACCGGGCCTCTCAGGGGTGACGATCGAACTCCTCGACGACCTCGGTGCGGTGCTCGCCACAACGACATCGGCTGCCGACGGCTCCTACCTGTTCGACTTCCTCCTCCCCGCCGACTATCAGGTGCGCTTCACCGCTCCGGTCGGGTACGACTTCACAGCTCAGGATGCGGTCGGCGACGCCGTCGATTCCGACGCCGATGGGAGCGGACTGACAGCCCTGATCACGCTTCCCGGAGCAACCGATGACACGACCGTCGACGCAGGACTCTTCCAGACGGCCACGCTTGGCGACTTCGTTTGGGATGATCTCGACGGCAATGGTGTGCAGGATGTTGGAGAACCCGGCATCGATGGCATCACGGTTGAACTCCGGGACAGTGGCGGCACCTTGGTCGCCACCACCACAACCGCAGGCGGCGGCGCCTACAACTTCACCAACCTCAACCCGGGCTCCTACACCGTCACGTTCGTTTCACCGGGCGCTGCGATCCCCACCCCGACAGATGTGGGCGGCGACGACAGCATCGATTCCGATATCGACGCAGCTGGATCGGTTGCGGTGTCGCTCACCTCGAACCAGACCGACACCTCGATCGATGCCGGGTTCTTCACACCCGCAACAGTTGGCGACCGCGTGTGGGACGACCTTGACGGCGATGGCATTCAGGGTGTTGCCGAGCCCGGATTCGGCGGTGTCAACATCGACCTGCTCGACGGTGCGGGTGTTGTCGTCGCCACGACGACCTCGGCCGGGGATGGCTCGTACTCCTTCACCGGCGTTGCCCCTGGCGACTACCGGGTGCGCTTCACTCCCAGTGGCATTTACGGCCTCACCGACACCGACCAGGGCAGCGACGACAGCCTTGACTCCGATGCCGACGTCGTGACCGGCGAGACAGCGCCGTTCACGGTCAGCTCGGGTGACGTCATCACCTCGGTGGACGCCGGGCTGGTCGCCGGAGCGTCCATCGGCGACCTCGTTTGGTTCGACATCGATGGCGACGGTGTACAGGATCCCGGCGAGCCCGGGGTTCCCGCTGTGACCGTCGAGCTCTTGAACTCGGTTGGCGCCGTAGTCGGCTCGACCCTAACCCTGGCCGATGGTTCGTACTCCTTTGGAGGCCTGGCACCGGGTGATTACTCGATCCGTGTGCCCGGCGCCGGCTTCATCTTCACCTCACAGGGTGTCGGAGGCAACTCCGGGCTGGACTCCGATGTGAACGCAGCGGGTGCATCGAGCTCGATCACCCTCACATCAGGTCTCGTGGTCTCCGACCTGGATGCCGGAATCCTTCCATCCTCGATCGGCGACTTCGTGTGGGAGGACACCGATGGCAACGGGGTCCAAGACGGCGGCGAACCGGGCCTCTCCGGTGTGACCGTTGAACTGCTCGACGGCGGAGGGTCAGTGGTCGCCACCGATACCACCACCATCAGCGGTGCGTACGAATTCGACCTGCTACTGCCGGGGACCTACAGCGTCCGATTCACCGCACCATCGGGCTTCTCCTTCATCTCGGCCAATGCCGGTGCGGATGACACCGTCGACTCCGATGCCGACGGTCTGGGCGTCACACCACCGATCGCCCTGCCAGGCAACACCGATGACGACACCCTCGACGGCGGTCTGTACCGGCCCGTCGCCATCGGCAATTTCGTCTGGGATGATCTCGACGGCGATGGAGTCCAAGATGCCGGTGAAAGCGGCCTCGACGGCGTGGTCGTCGAACTACGGGACGGTGCCGGAACACTCGTGGCAACCAGTACCACGGCTCTCGGGTTCTACTCCTTCGCCAGCCTGGTGCCGGGCGACTACACCCTCACCTTCATTGGTCTTGCCGGATCCGCACCGACTGCGATCAATGCTGGATCAGATGATGCGCTGGACTCCGACATCGACGCATCAGGGGTGCTGTCGGTCAGCCTCCCTTCCGGCACAAACGACATGACGTTCGACGCTGGTTTCGTGACGCCGGCGACGATCGGCAACTTCGTCTGGGACGATCTCGACGGCGATGGAGTCCAGGACCTGCTCGAGCCCGGTTTGGCTGGTGTACCCGTCGAACTGCTGGACGGCTCGGGCGCGGTGATCGCTACGACCACCTCGGCTGCTGACGGTTCCTACGGCTTCACCGGTGTCGAACCTGGCACGTACTCGGTCCGGTTCGGGACGACCGGCAGCTACGACTTCACCGGACAAGATCAGACCGGCAACGATCTGTTCGACTCTGACGCTGATCCCATCTCGGGCGAGACAGCGCAATTCAGCGTGGTGTCCGGTGAGACCCAAGACTCGATCGACGCCGGCCTGATTGCACCCGCCTCGCTCGGGGATCGAATCTGGTTCGATATCGACAGCGACGGTGTTCAGGATGCCGGCGAACCGGGCGCACCTGGCCTGACAATCCAGCTCCTCGACGCCGGCGGGTCCGTGCTGGACTCGACGACTTCGGGAGCAGGCGGGGGCTACAGCTTCGTCGATCTCGCTCCTGGCGACTACTCGGTCCGGGTGGTCGGAGCTGGGCTGGTGTTCTCCGGCCAGAACGTCGGCGCTGACGATTCGATCGATTCGGACGTGAATGCCACGGGACGAAGCGATACTGCGACGCTCATTTCGGGCCAGGATGACCTGTCCATCGACGCAGGGATACTGCCTTCGAGCATCGGTGATTTCGTATTCGTCGACGTCAACGGCAACGGCCTCCAGGACGCTGGCGAGCCCGGTCTTCCTGCGATGACCATCGAGTTGCTGAACGGCGCTGCAACCGTCATCGGAACCACCGTGAGCGCCGCTGATGGTTCCTACTCCTTCGACCTTCTCCTCCCGGGCGACTACCAACTCCGCTTCACCGCTCCGGTTGGATACGAGTTCACCGAACAGGACCTCGGTGGGGACGACAGCATCGATTCTGACGCCTCGGCCGTCGGCCTCACCGCCACGATCTCCTTGCCTGGCGACACCGATGTCACCACGGTGGACGCGGGGCTGTTCGAGCTCGGCTCGATCTCTGACTTCGTGTGGGACGATCTCGACGCTGATGGCATACAGGACAGCGGAGAGCCCGGTATCGCCGGTGTGGCCATTGAACTCCGTGATGGAACCGGAACCGTCGTCGGCACCACGACCACTGCGGCCGACGGAAGCTACAGCTTCACGAGCCTCCGGCCGGGAGACTTCACCGTCACCTTCTCGAGTCCCGCAGGCGCGGCACCCACCGCAACCGATTCGGGAGCTGACGACCTCATTGACTCCGACATTGACGCCTCAGGTGTCGTCTCAGTTTCGATCACCACCGGCGAGGACGACGACTCGATCGATGCCGGCTTCGTCACCCCGGCGAGCATCGGTGACTTCGTATGGGATGACCTCGATGGCGACGGCATCCAAGCTGCGGGAGAGCCAGGGGTCGGCGGCGTCACCGTGGAGTTGCTTGACGGCTCCGGGACTGTGGTGGGCACAACGTTGACCGCAGCCGATGGTTCCTATGGATTCTCCGGACTCACCCCCGGTCAGTACCGGATCCGGGTCACTCCACCGGCTGGAACCGGCTTCTCCGCCATCGACCTCGGCGGTGATGATGATCTCGACTCCGACGTGAGCTCTGCTACCGGGGAGTCGGCTCAGTTCACACTCGTTTCCGGCGAGAGCGTCACCAGTCTCGATGCGGGACTGATCACTCCCGCCTCGATCGGCGACCGCGTTTGGTACGACCTCGACGGTGATGGGATCCAGGATGCCGGAGAGCCCGGTGCCGCGGGACTCGCCGTGAGCCTCACGACAAGCGGAGGTGCCGTACTCGCCACCACCACAACCGATGCAAGCGGTGCGTACAGCTTCACCGGCCTGGCCCCGGGGGACTACGTGATCGTGGTCGACCCAACCCTCACCTTCACCGCCCAGGACACCGGTGCCGATGACGACGTCGACTCCGACGTCGACGTCTCGGGAAGCTCCGGTGTCGTGAACCTCGTCAGCGGTGAAAATGACGACAGCGTCGACGCCGGTGTCCTGCCTCCGGCAGTCGGTGACTTCGTGTGGACCGATCTGGATGGCGACGGCATCCAGAATGCCGGCGAACCAGGCCTCGGGGGAGTCACGGTCGAACTTCTCGATAGCGGCGGCTCGGTCATCGACACCACCGTCACTGCTGCTGACGGTTCCTACCTGTTCGATGCGGTGGTGCCCGGTACCTACTCCGTGCAGTTCACTGCCCCGGCCACCTATCAATTCACCACCCAGGACGTCGGCGGCGATGACAACGCCGACTCCGACGCCAACGCCTCAGGGCTGACCGGTCCGCTCACGGTGACCCCCACCATCGGCTCGCTCGCAGTCGACGCCGGGTTGTTCGAGTTCGCATCAGTGGGCGACTTCGTCTGGGATGACCTGAATGCCAATGGGGTTCAGGATGTCGGCGAACCCGGTCTCTCAGGGGTTGTTGTCGAGCTGACAACATCGGGTGGTGCGACAGTGAGCAGCACCACGACCGCCGCCGACGGGTCGTACTCGTTCACCAGCCTCGTACCCGGTGACTATGTGGTCACGATCTCTGCTCCCGTCGGCTACGCAGCCACTGTGACCGACGCCGGCGGCGATGATGATGCCGACTCCGACGTCGATGCCGCCGGTGCGGTTGCGGTCACCCTCAGCTCGAATGAGGACAACGACACGGTCGACGGTGGCTTCGTGACACCGGCGACCATCGGCGACTTCGTGTGGGATGATCTCGATGGCGACGGTGTCCAAGATGCCGCCGAAACAGGAATCGTCGGTGTCATCGTGGAGCTCCTTGCCATCGACGGAACCGTTCTGGCGACAACGACGACCGTCGCCGACGGGTCGTATGCGTTCACGGGTGTTGCGCCAGGCACCTATCGGGTTCGATTCACCGCACCGGGATCCTACGATTTCGCGCCAGCGAATGCCGGTGCCGATGACGCCCTCGACTCCGACGCAGACCAGACAACCGGTGAAACTGCTTCGTTCACGGTTGAATCGGGTGAGGTGAACGACACCATCGACGCCGGTGTGCTCGACGCGGCCTCCATCGGTGACCGGGTGTGGATCGATGCTGACGGTGACGGTGTCCAAGATGCCGGCGAGCCGGGTGCCCCCGGACTCATCGTCCAACTGCTCGATGCCGGCGGCGCGGTGGCTGCCACCACCACAACAGCCGCTGATGGCAGCTACCAGTTCACGGGTCTGTTGCCGGGTAGCTACTCGGTGCGGCTGCCCGATAGCGATCTCGTCTTCACTGGCAAGGACGCCGGAGCCGACGACGCCGTCGACTCCGATGCTGACGGATCCGGCGTGACCGATCCCGTCACGATCATCTCCGGTGAGAACGACACCTCTCTGGACGTGGGTGTGTTGCCGTCGAGTATTGGTGATTTCGTATGGACCGATACCAATGCCGACGGGATTCAGGATGTTGGTGAACCCGGCCTCGCTGGCGTCACGATCGAGCTGCTCGATAGTTCCGGGACCGTGCTGTCCTCAACGACCAGTGCCGCCGACGGTAGTTACCGGTTCGATCTCCTGCTCCCCGGCGACTACCTGGTTCGGTTCTCAGCGCCGGCCGGCTACCGCCTGAGCCCCCAAGACACAGGAGCCGATGACACCGCGGACTCCGATGCCAATGCAACCGGCGAGACCACCATCATCACGCTGACGGGCGATACCGACGACTCCTCGATCGATGCCGGTCTGTTCCAAGAGGCCAGCCTCGGTGACAGGGTGTGGGTGGATCTGAACGTCGATGGGATCCAGAGCCCAGGCGAGCCTGGGGTTAGTGGCCTGGTCGTCAATCTGGTCGATGCCGGCGGCACGGTCGTTGCGACCGACACCACCGATGGATCCGGGGCCTACCAGTTCAGCGGCGTCGTGCCAGGTGACTACACCGTGGAGGTTGTCGCCCCGGGTTACACCTTCGTCCCCACCGATGCCGGATCGGACGACACCCTCGATTCCGACGTGCTCACCGCCACAGGGGCGACACCGACCATCACGGTCGCTTCCGCCGAGTCCAACCAAACCGTCGACGCGGGTGTTCTGCCTGCGACCATCGGAGACCTCGTCTGGGATGACCTGGACGGTGACGGTGTGCAAGATGCCGGTGAACCCGGTATCGGCGGAGTCACGATCAACCTTCTCGACAGCGGTGGAACGGTCATCGACTCGACCACATCGGCTCCCGACGGTAGCTACGGATTCGCAGTCCCCCCCGGGAGCTATGAGGTCGAGTTCGTTGCCCCCCCCGGAAGTACCTTCTCCGCCCCTGATCAGGGCGGCGATGACTCCCTCGACAGCGATGCTGACGCCACAACCGGGCGCACCGGACTCGTAACGTTGAGCGGCTCGGAGTCAGACCCCACGCTCGATGCCGGAATTATCGCCCCGGCGTCCATCGGCGACACCGTCTTCCAGGACTACGACGGCGACGGCTCCGAGGACGTGGGCGACATCGGCCTCGACGGCGTCACCGTCAATCTCATCGACGGCACCGGATCCGTGGCCGCCACCGTCATCACCGCCGCAGGAGGGCAGTACAACTTCACCGGACTCGAACCCGGCACCTACCGCGTTGATGTCGTCGATGCCAGCGTGCCGGCCGGCTATCTGCTCACAACGGTCGACCCATTAGTGGTCACCGTCGTCTCCGGTCAGACCTATCTCGACGCTGACTTCGGCTACGAACCCACGGGCTCGATCGAAATCACCAAAGGGCCGGGCACCCAGGCCGTCGTGACCGGAGGCAACGCCGACTTCACGATCACTGTGACCAATACCGGCGCATCCGCGATCAACAACGTCAGCGTTAGTGACCCGCTCACACCGGGATGCGATCAACTCATCGGCACGCTGGCGGCAGGTGCGAGCACCACCTACACCTGCACCCTCACCGGTGTCACGGTTGCATTCACAAACTCGGCCACGGTCGTAGGTGAGGGACCCGGAGGGATCCCGCTCACCGATAGCGACACCGCCGATGTAACCGTTGAACAGCCCGGCATCACCATCACCAAGAACCCAGCCAACCAAACCGTCGTCATCGGAGGAACCGCCAGCTTCTCGATCTCGGTAACCAACACTGGTGACACCGCCCTCGCCAACGTAACGGTTTCGGACCCGGCCGCACCGCTGTGCGACAACCCGATCGGCTCTCTGGCGGTCGGGGAGACCGTCAGCTACACGTGCGACCTGAGCCCGGTGTCGGTCGACTTCACCAACACTGCCTCGGTGGTCGGGGATGACCCGATCGGCAACCCAGTTTCGGCAACCGACAGTGCCGATGTCGATGTCATCTCGCCTGCGATTCAACTGATCAAGAACCCGGCGTCCCAAAGCGTTGTTCCGAATGGAACCGCCTCGTTCACCATCACCGTCACCAACACCGGCGATGCCCCGCTCAGCAACGTGACCGTCTCCGACCCGCTGGCCCCCAACTGCGACACAACGATCGGGGCACTTGCGATCGGTCAGACCGAGACCATCAACTGCTCGGTCTCCGGGATCACTTCGGGGTTCACCAACACTGCCACCGCTGTAGGAGAAGATCCCACCGGTTCGACCGTCACCGACGACGACACCGCCGACGTGCTGTTGCTGGCACCGTCGGTCGGCATCACCAAGGACCCGGCCAACCAGACGATCATTACCGGCTCAGACGCAAGTTTCACCATCACAGTGGTCAACAATGGCGATGCCGCGATCTCGAACGTCACGGTGACCGATCCGCAGGCGCCGAACTGTGACAACTCCATCGGAACCCTCGCCATCGGTGCGTCGGTCACATACAACTGTGTCCTCACCGGCGTCGGCGCCGACTTCACCAACACCGCCACGGTGGATGCCGAAGACTCCGGCGGCAATCCGCTCACCGCAACCGACAGCGCCGATGTCGACGTGATCGCACCGTCGATCGAGATAGTGAAGGACCCCGCGTCTCAGTCCATCGTGACCGGCAACACCGCAACGTTCTCGATCACGGTTACGAACACCGGCGATGCGGATCTGACGAACGTTGCCGTGAGTGACCCCCTGGCCCCGGCCTGTGATCAGTTCATCGGCAACCTGGTCGTCGGTGGCTCGACGACCTACAGCTGTGACCTCGCCAACGCGACCTCCAGCTTCGTCAATGTCGCCTCCGTTGCCGGCGAGGATCCGACCGGGGGCTCGGTCACCGATAGCGATACCGCTCAAGTCACGGTTTTGACCCCGTCGATCGAGATCACCAAAAACCCTGCGGACCAGCAGGTGCTTCTGGGAGAGGACGCCACCTTCTCCATCACGGTCACCAACACCGGTGATGCGAACCTCAGCAGCGTCGAGGTCACCGATCCACAGGCGCCGAACTGCGACAACGTCGTCGGCGACCTACCTGTCGGGGCCGCCGTCACCTACACCTGCGTCCTCGCCAACGTGACCGCCGATTTCACCAATTCCGCAACGGTCAGCGCCGAAGACCCCCAGGGCGGTTCCATCACCGATTCTGACAACGCCGATGTCGATGTCATCAACCCGAGCATCTCGATCGTGAAGGATCCTGCCAGCCAGTCGATCCTCACCGGCACCGACGCAACGTTCACCATCACGGTCACCAACACCGGAGACGTCGCGCTCACCGACGTGACTGTCAGCGACGGCCCGGTCCCGAGCTGCGACAACACGATCGGCGATATGGCGGTCGGTGCCTCGGTCAGCTACAGCTGCACCCTGTCCGGCGTTGCCAGTGATTTCGTCAACACCGCCCAAGTGGTCGGGACCGATCCGATCGCCGGAACCGTGTCCGATTCGGACACCGCTGCGGTCACCGTGCTTGTTCCCGGAATCGGGATCGAAAAGACAACATCCACCCCCCAGGTCATCCTGGGAGGCACGGCGTCGTTCGACATCACCGTGACCAACACAGGGACGGCGCCGTTGACAAACGTCCAGGTGTCAGATCCGCTGGCTCCTGACTGTGACATCGTCATCGGGGCGCTCGCCGCTGGGGAATCGACGACCTACACGTGCTCGCTGGCCGGCATGATCGGCGACATCACAAATCAGGCGACCGTCACCGGAGATGACGCGAGTGGCACTCAGATCAGCGACTCCGATACCGAACCGGTGGACGTGATCTCACCGGAGATCCTGGTCTCGAAGACTCCGAATGATCAGACGGTGATCGTGAACG
The DNA here is from genome assembly GCA_048550155.1 of Acidimicrobiales bacterium. GTDB lineage: Bacteria > Actinomycetota > Acidimicrobiia > Acidimicrobiales > SZUA-35 > JABDIY01. Next base: position 14,103 of record JBLYYW010000495.1, read on the forward strand.
GAACAGCGACGTTCACCATCACGGTGACCAATGTCGGCGACGTTCCCCTGACCGGCGTTTCTGTGTCAGATCCACTCGCCCCCAACTGCGATCGTGTACTCGGGGATCTCGCAGCCTCCTCATCGGTCAGCTTCAGCTGCACGCTCGACAACGTAGCCGCCGACTTCACCAACACCGTGACCGCCAGCGGAACTCATCCGGTGAGCGGCCCAGTGCAATCCACCGACACCGCTGACGTGACGATCCTCACCCCTGGCATCAGTATCAGCAAGACCGCTGTGGATTCTGTACTTCGGTCCGGATCCGATGCCGTGTTCGACATCATCGTCAGCAACTCGGGACAGACAGACCTGACCAACGTGGTCGTAACTGACGGCCTGGCGCCGGGGTGTGACAACTCGATTGGTGTGCTGCCTCTCGGTGCCGTCGTGTCCTACTCGTGCACCCAGCCTGCGGTCACCGCAGACTTCGTGAACATCGCCTCAGTGACCGGCTCCGACGCTGTCGGCAATCTGGTGAGTGACGACGACAACGCCGCAATCACCGTGATCGACCCAACCATCGAGATCGAGAAAACCCCGGACCTCCAGCAGCTCCTCACCGCAGAGACGGCGACATTCACGATCACCGTGACCAACCCCGGTGACGTGACCCTGACCGGCGTGTCAGTGACCGATCCGCTTGCCCCCGACTGCGATCGGGCCCTTGCCGATCTCCCGGCCGGGGGCTCCGAGTCCTACAACTGCTCCCTGACCAACGTGGTCGCTGACTTCACCAACGTTGCCAGTGTCGAGGCAACGGATCCCCTGGGAGACACAGTCTCGGACAGCGACGACGCCCTGGTGGATGTCGTGAACCCAGGCATCGACATCGAGAAGACGCCAGACACTCAGACGATTCTCACCGGGGAAGTAGCTACCTTCACCATCACCGTCACCAACAACGGTGATCAGGACATTGTCGATGCTGTCGTCATTGATCCGCTTGCAGCCAACTGCGACAGTCCCTCGACTGGTCCGATCGCAGTGGGCGCCTCGATCAGTTACCTTTGTGACTCCGACGCTCTCACCGCCGATCTGGTGAACATCGTCTCGGTTGATGGGACCGACGTACTCGGCAACGCCGTCTCGGACAGCGACGATGCCTCGGTCAGGGTCATCAGCCCCGGAATCAGCATTGACAAGACCCCTGATGCACAGGCCGTCGTGGTCGGTGGTACCGCCGATTTCACCATCACGGTCGCGAACTCCGGTGACTCCGATCTTGACAACGTGACCGTCAGCGACCTGCTCTCACCGGATTGCGATGCCGCGATCGGAACCCTTCCTGCTGGATCGTCTACGTCCTACAGCTGTGTGCTCTCGCCGGTTCCGGCTGACTTCACCAACACCGCCTCGGTGATCGGCGACGACGAGTTGGGCAATCAGTACACCGCCGATGACACAGCGGATGTCACCGTCCTCACCCCTGCGCTCGACGTGACAAAGGACCCCGCCCTCCAGATCGTGAACATCGGCGACGACGCCACGTTCACCATCAGCGTGACCAACTCGGGTCAAACCCCGCTGACCAACGTGTCTGTTTCGGACCCGCTGTCACCTACCTGCGACAATGCCCTTGGTGCTTTGGCGGTGGGTCAGACGGTCACCTACACCTGTGTAGCGAACGCCGTGACAGCCGATTTCGTCAACACGGCCACCGGCACTGGTGAAGATCCTCTGGGTCGGGCGGTTACCGGCGAGGACTCCGCAATCGTCGACGTGATCGCTCCGGCGATCGATATCGAGAAAACTCCGGACACCCAGAACATCCTGGCCGGCTCCGATGCGACGTTCACAGTTACCGTCACCAACACCGGAGACTCCGACCTTTCAGCAGTCGACGTGACCGATGCGGCGACACCGGCGTGCGATCTCAATATCGGAGATCTGAGCCCCGGTGACAGTGTGAGCTACACGTGTATCGCTTCAGCTGTTTCGAGCACGTTCACAAACGTCGCCGATGTCGTTGGCACCGATCCTGGGGGGTCGAGCGTCACCGATTCCGATGATGCCGTCGTCGATGTGACCCAGATCGGAACCGTCAGTGGCCTGGTCTTCCTCGATAGGGAGGCCGATGGGCTCTTCAACAATGCCGACGTGCTTCTCCCGGGCGTACCGGTCGATCTGATCGACGGAGGCGGCGCTGTGATCGCCACCGTACTGACGGACGGGTCCGGTGAGTACAACTTCGTCGACGTCCCAGTGGGCAACTACACCGTCGATGTGTTCGGTGACGACCCGTCGATCCCGGCAGGAAGTCTTCTGACAACAGCCAACGATCCCCAGCTGGCCACGGTCGTCGCCAACACTGATACCCGGGCCACCGACACCGGCTACGCACCGCCGTCAACATTGTCGGGTCGAGCATTCACCGATGACGATGCCGATGGCGTCGATTCGGCTGAACCCGGGATCGGGGCCGTGATTGTTTCAGTCTGGGAGGACACAACCGGAAACGGTGTTCCAGACACCGTGATCGTGACCGTGCCAACCGCCTCTGACGGGACATGGCTGGCAGACGGTCTTCCAGCCGGAACCTATGCGGTCGAGTACACAACACCCCCAGGGCTCCAGCCAACCTTCGCCGATCTCGGAGGCGATGACACCGTCGACTCCGACATCGATCCGGCAACCGGACTCACACCCACCGTCGCACTGGGAACCGGCGACTCGGTCGGTGACCTCGATGCCGGCTACTTCACTCCTGGTTCAATCGGTGATCTCGTCTTTGCCGACCCCAACGGAAATGCGGTGCGAGACAGCGGCGAAGTAGGCCTTGCCGGTATCGACATCGTTGCCACCTGGGCGGGTCCCGATGGGGTCTTTGCCACCGGAGATGATCAGGTGTACTCCGAGACCACCGTCGCCGGTGGTGCGTATCTCATCGGCGGGCTGCCGGGCGGTCGCTATTCGGTGGAAATCCTCGAACCACTCGGCTCGACGGTAACCACCGGAAACGATCCGATTCAGGTCACGATTGCACCCGGAGGTTCCGACCTCGATGCAGACTTCGGCCTTGACGGCAACGGCATTCTCAGCGGAACCGTGTACTCGGACCTCAACAACGACGGTGTCCGTGACGGTGCAGAGCCAGGCATCGCAGGCGTGACGATCGCCCTGAGCGGCGTTGACCTCAACGGAAGCCCAGTGAATCTGTCGACCACCACCGACGCAAGTGGCGACTACAGCTTCACGAGTCTCGATGGTGGTGTCTACACGATCACTGAGACTCAGCCCGCCGGTTTCCTCGACGGCATCGATTCCCTGGGATCCGCCGGCGGTGACGGATCGGTGAACGATGTCGCCGGCTCGATCAACCTCCCCGTCAACGGAAACGGCTTCGCCTATGACTTCGGAGAGGTCGCTCCTTCCTCCATCAGTGGACTTGTACAAACCGTCGACGGTGACCCGATCGACGGCGTCACCATCACCCTCGCAGGTACCGATGACCTTGGAGCCGCTGTCACGGCCGTCACCGTTACGGCTTCGGACGGGTCCTATTCGTTCGGTGATCTGCGACCCGGAACCTACACGGTGACCGAGACCCAGCCGCCGGACTACGGCGAAGGAGGCGAACTGGCAGGCAGTGCAGGCGGAGTGGCGTCCCTCAA
>JBLYYW010000496.1:0-4563 GCA_048550155.1 Acidimicrobiales bacterium
GCCGACCTCACCTCTCGGCGGCTGAAGATCGATTCATCGGACCGATGGTTGTGTTGCTTGCCGGTGGCCCATATCGGGGGCTTGTCAGTGATCACCCGTGCCTTGTGTACCGGAACCGCGCTCACGGTTCACGACCGATTCGAACCCGCTGCGGTGACCGACGCGGCGCGTCGTCACGGCGTCAGCCGGATCTCGCTGGTGACCCGTGCGCTCGGGCAGGTGGATCCAGCGATGTTTCGCACCGTTCTCTTGGGTGGAGCAGCACCCCCTCCACACCGGCCCGACAATGTCATTGCCACCTACGGCAGCACCGAGACCGGATCAGGGGTGGTGTATGAAAGGGAAGCTCTCGACGGCGTCGAGCTACGCACTGACCGCAACGGTCAGCTCTGGGTCAGGTCGCCGACCCTCCTGCGCTGCTACCGGGACGGCGCCGACCCCAAAGATCCAGAGGGCTGGTATCCCACCGGTGATGCCGGGGAGATCGTCGATGGGACTTTGCGGGTATCGGGCCGGATGGCGGATGTGATCGTGACCGGCGGTGAGAAGGTTTGGCCGGCGCGGATCGAACCGATCATCCGTTCCCTCCCGTCGGTTGTCGAGGTGGTGGTGGTCGGAAGGGTGCACCCCGAGTGGGGTCATCAGGTGACCGCCGTGGTTGAACCGTCGGCGGAGGCTCCAACCCTGCAAGAGATCAAGGACGCAGTTCGGGCAGAGCTGCCGGACTGGTGGGCGCCCGGTGCGCTCGAACTGGTCGAGAGCTTTCCACGTACCGCGATGGGCAAGATCCGCCGATCCGAGATTTCGCTCGGCCCTGGGCGGGCGTCGTAGGCTCCACCCCATGGTTTCAGAACTCTTTGTCCGCGAGTCGTGGACCGAAGTGGCGGGCTTTGACTTCACTGACATCACCTACCACCGGGCCAACGATGTCGGGGCGGTGAGGATCGCCTTCGACCGCCCGGAGGTCCGGAATGCGTTCCGTCCCCACACGGTCGACGAGCTGTACCGAGCACTCGATCACGCCAGGATGAGCAGTGACGTCGGTTGCGTCTTGCTCACCGGCAACGGTCCGAGCTCCAAAGACGGGGGTTGGGCCTTCTGTTCGGGCGGGGATCAGCGAATTCGGGGAAGGGACGGTTACAAGTACACCACCGATGAGGCAGAGACCGCCGATCAGATCGATCCGGCTCGGGCCGGACGGCTTCACATCCTCGAGTGTCAGCGCCTCATACGCATGATGCCCAAGGTCGTGATCGCCGTGGTGCCAGGCTGGGCGGCCGGAGGGGGCCACTCGCTTCATGTTGTCGCCGATCTGACCCTGGCCAGCCGGGAACACGCCCGGTTCAAACAAACCGACACCGACGTTGCCAGTTTCGACGGTGGCTTTGGAAGTGCCTACCTGGCTCGTCAAGTGGGGCAGAAGTTTGCACGGGAGATCTTCTTCCTCGGCCGTGCCTACAGCGCCGACGAGGCCCATGCGCAAGGGGCGGTGAACATGGTTGTTCCCCACGCGGAGCTCGAATCAACCGCCCTCGATTGGGCTCGGGAGATCTGCTCGAAGTCGCCAACCGCCCAACGCATGGCCAAGTTTGCGTTCAACTTGATCGACGATGGCCTGGTCGGCCAACAGGTGTTTGCCGGCGAGGCCACACGGCTCGCGTACGGCACCGACGAGGCACAGGAAGGTCGCGATGCGTTCCTGGAGAAGCGTGACCCGGACTGGACCAACTATCCCTACGCCTTCTAGGTCCCCAAGGTGTTGGTCAGGAACCGAACCGCCAGCGCATAATCGCATTTGCGGTGTCGACGGGTCGCTGTAGATGACAGGCATGACCTGATTCTCCGATCAACCCGAACGACCCGTTGTCACCGATTCCGGCGGCGAGAGCTTGGCCCAGTTCGGTGAACTTCTCATCCTGATCACCGGCCAAGGCGAGCACGGGAACCTCGATTTCCGACAGCCGGGACCACAGCGGTTCCATGTTGCCCGTACCTCGGTACTCCAGCGTCTCGGCCACCCCCGAGCCCCAGTGGCTCAGACGCTCCGTTCGGAACTGCTCGTTGTCGGTGAGGCCGACGAACAGCGGAAGTCCGAGCCAGAAGTCGAGGAATCGCTCGGGACCCTCGGATCGGAGGCGCTGTGCAAGCGCTGCATCAGCGGTTCGGCGACTCTCTCGATCACGGGGGTCCGCAAGTCCGGCAGTTGCACCCACCATGGCAAGCGCACTGCACACCTCCGGTCGGTCGATCGTCAGCTGGAGTGCCATCCGTCCACCCATGGAATAGCCGATGAGGGTGTCGACGGTCCTTTCGAGCGAGTCGAGAGTGGCACCGATCAATCTCGTAGCCTCATGGAAGCTCACTCCGGCGGCGCCGGAGTCTCCGTGACCGGGTAGATCGATTCCCAGAACGGTGAAGCGCGTGCCCAATCGCGTGGCGAAGTGACCCCAACAGTGGCGATTCTGGGTGAATCCATGTAGCAAAACGGCGACGGGGTCGCGCTCGTTGGCAGGCGGCCCGGCGACATGCCCGATCGTGAGTTCTCCCGCGAGGGTCACGACGTGCCAACGATGCGCTGATCCGACGCGATTGTGAATCGATCGAGGAGTGTGGGATCCGGTGGCGGGGCTACACCAGCACCGGTCGGGACCAAGATCTCGCCATTCTGAAGTTGGAGATCATCCCAGGGGTCCTGGGCCAACCATCGCCGTGCCGGCGATACGTCTCCGGTGAGTGTGCATGCGTCGTGGGCGGCAACGACCGCCAAGGCGGCCCGACCAAGCCCGGACTCCTGCATTCCTCCGGCTGCGGCGGCGACTCCGTTCTCGAGGCACCACCCCAACATCTCAAACGCGGGGAACAGGCCTCCGAGCCTGGATGACTTCACCACCACGCCGGTGCATGCTCGGTTGGCGACGAGATCTTGCACCGCGTCCAAGCTGATGACCGCCTCATCGGCGATCACGTGAAGGCCACGCTCCACCAGCGCAGCCGCAAGCGCCACTTCGTGGACCGGGAAGGGTTGTTCGATTGCGCTGGCCCCTGCGGCGGACATGCCCTCAACCTGCGGCGCCGAATCTGCGTCGAAGCTGGCATTCGCGTCAACCACCACTTCGATGTCCGGGAATCCACCGACGACTCTCGCCACCAGTTCAACCGGGTCGACAGCAGACCGGGGATCTACTTTGAGCTTCACCCTCGAGAACCCTTCATCGGCTGCGAGTTGCACAGCTTCGACGGTCTGGACCAGGGAGCCCAGGGGGATCACCGCACCGGCTGGAACGATCGTTCTCCGGACACCGAGGTACGACGCGAGCGAGATGTTCTGCGCCTTCAATCTCATGTCGAACTCGGCCATCTCGAGCGCGGCCATGGCCATCGGGGCCTCGGATCGAAGTTCGTCTCCGCTTCCGGCCGCGGCGAGCCGGGGGTCACCTCTGAGAAGGTCGTAGGCGGAACGGGCGTCCTCGGAGGTGTAGCCGACCCTGTTGAGTGCGGAACACTCACCCCAACCGAGCTGTCCGTCCTCGGATTCGATCCGTACGACGGTCAGGAGCCGCTCGGAATCGGGAGTGGGGTCGTGAGCGGCGCCGAGAACGGCAGAAACAGGCAAAGCAAGAAGTCGGATCTCAACCTGCATGGTGGTCACGAAGTGACCGTACCGTCACGATCGGGGACCCGTCTGGTTGGGCGCTTTTACCGGTCAAGACTCCAGCTCAGGATGCCGATTCTTCGGCTGATGTCTGAAGAGCACTCGCAGAATTCCAGCGCGATGCGCTGGCAGGGCCGTCCCGTTTTGGGTCGGATTCTCCAGATCACCCTGATCGTCTTCCCTTTCGTGCTTGCACTATTTGTCTCGTACGCAATCTCGAAGGGCATTTCCAACCCATCAGAACGATCCGGCCAGGTCGCCCGGATCGTTTTCCTCATGCTGATCTCCTTCGTGGTGATGATGGCAACCGACCGTGTCACTCGGCTGGCCACACCGGTTGCGGTGCTGTTGCGGATGACCATGGTGTTCCCCGACAAGGCACCGAGCCGTATCCGCGTGGCAATGCGAAGCTCGTCGGATGAGGAATTGCGCCGCACGATGGCCCAGGTCAAGGAGGAGGGTCTGGGCAAGAGCGCCAACGAGGCCGCTGAGACACTGATGGTTCTGGTGGCAGCCCTGAACCGGCACGATCGTCTCACCAAGGGTCACAGTGAACGAACCCGTGCCTACGCCGACGTGATCGCCGGTGAGATGGGTTTGACCACCGAGGAACGCTCCAAACTCCGATGGGCTGCGTTGCTCCACGACGTGGGGAAGATGCAGATCCCGGGCGAGATCTTGAACAAGCCCGGTCGCCTGACCGACACCGAATATGAGATCGTGAAACTTCACCCGGTCATCGGTGCAGATCTGGTCGAACCCCTCCGCGAGTTTCTCGGTCCCTGGGCCGACGCGGTGGCTCAACATCACGAACGATGGGATGGCGGCGGCTATCCATACGGCCTGGCCGGGAACGAGATCTGCTTGGGGGCGAGGATTGTTGCGGTTGCCGACACCTTCGATGTCATCAC
>JBLYYW010000497.1:0-2989 GCA_048550155.1 Acidimicrobiales bacterium
AGGCCGTGCTCGACGTGCTTCCTCACGCAATTGAGCTGGTCGGAGGCGGACGGCCTCACTGATGAACGAGCATCACACTTTCGGCCCCGGCTCCGACCTCGACTTCATGCAGCGGGCGATCGCCAGAGCCCAACACAGTCGGCTTCTGGCCCCACCCAACCCTTGGGTGGGGTGTGTGATCGTTGCAGGTGACGGCACCACGTTCGAGGGTGGTACGCGGCGACCCGGATCGGCCCATGCCGAACGGGCTGCTCTCGAGCGTGCGGGCGAACGAGCTCGGGGAGCAACGATGTTCGTAACGCTGGAGCCGTGCTCTCACACCGGTCGAACCGGTCCATGTGCTGACGCAATCGTGGCTGCCGGGGTGGCACGGGTCGTCATCGCAGCGTTGGACCCCGACGACCGCGTTGCCGGAAACGGCCTCAATCGGCTGCTCGAGGCCGGTATCGATGTGTCGTTCGGAGTGGGCCAGGACGCCGTAGAGCGTCAGCTCGAGCCCTACCTTCATCATCGCCGGACCGGTCGACCCTGGGTGGTGAACAAGATCGCAGCCACCATCGACGGACGAACCGCTGCCGGTGACGGCACCTCGCAATGGATTACCGGTTCTCGAGCTCGACATGATGTCCACCGGCTGCGGGCCGAGAGCGATGCAATCCTCGTCGGGGCCGGGACGGTTCGGGCCGATGATCCACAGCTGACGGTACGTGGCTGGTTGGCACCCGATGGCAGCCCTCCGAGGGAGCCCAGGCGAATCGTTCTGGGCAGTGCGCCTGCCGATGCCAAGGTCCGTCCGTGTACCGAATACTCCGGAGAACTCGAGGAGCTGCTCGACCAGCTCGGCGCCGAGGGTGTGGTGCAACTCATGATCGAGGGTGGTGCGTCAGTGGCAAACAGCTTTCATGCTGCCGATCTGATAGATCAGTACGTGTTCTATCTGGCGGCTGCGGTGATGGGTGGAGATGACGGCGCGCCTGTCTTTCGTGGAGAGGGAGCAACGAACATCTCCGATCTCGTACGAGGCCGTTTTGAGGCGATTACGCCGCTGGGTGACACACTGAGGGTTGATGTTCACCGGAATCGTTGAAGAACTGGGCACACTCCAACACAGGGACGCCGGCCGGCTGCGGTTTGGCTGCCAACGAGTCCTCGATGACGTGGAACTGGGCGCGTCGATTGCGGTGAACGGATGCTGCCTCACCGTGGTGGCGTGGGATTCAGAGGCCGGGTGGTGGGAGGCCGACGTCAGCCAGGAGAGTTTCGATCGAACCCAGCTCGGGGATCTACAGGCCGGCGACCCGATCAACCTCGAGCGACCCGTCCGGCTGGAAGACCGTTTGGGAGGGCACCTCGTCCAGGGGCACGTGGACGCCGTAGGTGAGATCATCGAGCCTGTTCCTGACCTCCACGTTCGTGTCCCCGAAAACCTCCACCGCTACCTGGTGGAGAAAGGCTCGGTAACAGTCGATGGGGTCAGTCTCACTGTCGTGAAGCCCACCGAGGATGGGTTCACCGTTGCGGTGATTCCCCACACTTCTGATGCGACCACGCTCGGCTCAAAAGGGGTGGGGGACCGGGTGAACATCGAGGTTGATGTGATGGCGAAATACGCCGAGAAATTGTTGGAGGGACACCGATGAACGACTCAGGAACCACCGAGCCACGCGAAGCTGCTGCCGATGAAATCGATCTGGAGAATCCCTTCGACTCGATTCCTGATGCAATCGCAGCGATCGGTCGGGGTGAGATCGTGGTTGTCGTCGATGACGAGGACCGCGAAAACGAAGGTGACCTCATCATGGCCGCCCAGTTCGCCACGGAAGAGAAGATGGGCTTCTTCGTGAACCACACCAGTGGCGTGATCTGTGCCCCGGTCACCGATGAACGGGCCAATGACCTCGATCTGCCTCTCATGGTGCAGCAGAACACCGACTACATGCGTACGGCGTTCACCGTGAGTATCGACTATCGGCACGGAACCACAACCGGTATCAGCGCTCATGACCGGGCGCTCACGTTGCGGGCGCTGGTCGACAGCGGGGCCCGTCCCGGCGATTTCGCTCGTCCGGGTCACATCTTCCCGCTCCGGGCTCGTCAGGGTGGCGTTCTCAAGAGGGCCGGTCACACCGAGGCCTCGATCGACCTCTGCGTGCTTGCCGGCGTGGAACCGGTCGGCGTGCTGTGCGAAATTGTCAACCGGAACGGCTCGATGGCACGGGTCCCCGATCTGGCACGGTTCTGCAAGGAACACAACCTGGTCTTCGTGTCGATCGCTGATCTTGTCCGATACCGCCGCCGGACCGAGAAGTTGGTCCGCCGGGTCGCCGAAGCGGCGATCCCAACCGACGCCGGGGAGTTCAACGCCGTCGTCTACGAGTCGATGCTCGATGGTCAGGAACACGTCGCGTTCGTCAACGGCGATCTTCGGCTCGCCGAGGAGCCGCTGATCAGGGTCCATAGCGAGTGTTTGACCGGCGACATCTTCGGCTCGCATCGGTGCGACTGCGGTCCTCAGTTGAAGATCGCAATGCACCAGATCGCAGAGGCCGGCGCGGGCGCATTGGTCTATCTCAGGGGACACGAAGGAAGAGGCATAGGCCTCGGACACAAGATCCGGGCCTACAGCCTCCAAGAAGAGGGTCTCGACACCGTCGATGCCAATCTCGAACAGGGCCTTCCGGCCGACAGTCGCGAGTACGGGATCGGCGCTCAGATCTTGGTGGATCTCGGCGTGAGCAAGATGAAGCTGATGACCAACAACCCTGCGAAGTACGGGGGCTTGGATGGCTTCGGGCTGGAGATCACCGAACGGGTCCCAATCCAGACCGTGCCCACCGAGACCAACATCGCCTACCTGCGCACCAAAGCGGAACGAATGGGCCACCTCCTCGAATTCGAGGAGTGAATTTCCTCCCTCCGGGGGCCTCTTGCCTCGCGAGGAGGGCTCCCGGAGGGGCTACAAGTTCGGAGTGGCCAGCGAGGTACGAGC
>JBLYYW010000498.1:0-4484 GCA_048550155.1 Acidimicrobiales bacterium
AGTTTGGGGTCGACCCGAACCGACAGTTCACCATCACCGGAGGAATGACGTTTGCAGGAGGGCCGTTCAACAGCTACTGCCTTCATGCGCTGGCCCAGGCATGGGAGGAGCTCTGCGCCGAGCCCGGCTCCGCGTTTCTCACCGGCATAGGAGGCTGGTTCACCAAGCACTCGTTCTTCGTCGTCGGGACGACGCCGCCGAGCAACCGGTTTCGGTACGAGCGCCCGCAAGAGAGGATCGACGCCGAGCCGATTCGCCCGTTGATGGAAGGCGCCCCCGAGACGGCAACCGTCGACGCCTATACGGTGTGCTACGACCGTGATGGCTCGCCTGCGAAGGCGATACTGGCCGTGTCGGACATGGCCGGAGCCCGCGCCTGGGCGACCAGCACCGACCGGGACACGATGTCGGCCCTGATCGAGTCTGACCATGTGACTTCTGAGGTGTCGGTGTGGGGCGACGTTCCTGTGCTGACCGCCAGCCTGTAAAGATTGCGAGGCCGCAGGGGCCGGCCGCTAGCCTCCGTGTATGAAAGCAGTCCTGTCGAACGAGCCCGGTGGTCCTGAGACCCTTTCGATCGAAGATGTTCCCTCTCCAACGGCTGGTCCAGGAAAGGTGTTGATCGACGTCAAGGCGATCGGCGTGAACTTTCCGGACTCGTTGATCATCCAGGACTTGTACCAGCTGAAGCCCGCCCGGCCCTTCGCTCCCGGAGGTGAGCTCGCCGGTGTAGTTTCTCAGGTGGGAGAGGGCGTGACCGACCTGACTGTCGGAGATCGGGTGCTCTCGGTGCCAGGTTATGGCGCGATGGTCGAAGAGATCGAAGTCGACGCTGCCGCCTGTATTCCGATCCCTGACGACATGCCCTTCGACGATGCGGCGTGCCTACTCCTCACCTACGCCACCAGCTACTACGCCCTGAAGAACCGGGCCCACGCGAAGGAGGGCGAATCGCTGTTCATTCTCGGGGCAGCTGGTGGGGTTGGGCTCGCTGCGGTGCAGCTGGGTCGGGCCATGGGCCTGAAGGTGATCGCCGGCTGTTCGAGCCAGGACAAGGTCGACCTGTGCCTCCAACATGGCGCCGAGATGGGCATCGTGTATCCCCGCCAACCTCTGGATCGTGATCAGCAGAAGGCGCTGTCGAACGACATCAAGGCCGCCGGTGGCGGTGGTGTCGACATCGTGTACGACGCAGTTGGCGGCGACTATGCCGAACCGTCGGTCCGGGCCATGAACTGGGAGGGAAGGTTTCTGGTCATCGGGTTCCCGGCCGGCATACCCAAGCTGCCGCTGAACTTGACGCTGCTGAAGAACTGTCAAGTGGTCGGCGTGTTCTGGGGTGCGTCGACCATGGTCGACCCGGCCGGGCACCAGCAGAACGTCGCCGAACTGTTCGAAATGTATGCACAGGGCAAGATCAAGCCATTCATCTCCAGCCGCTACGGGCTGGACGACGCACCGGCGGCAATCACCGAGTTGATGGAACGTCGGGCCAAAGGCAAGATCGTGATCGAGGTCTGATCCAACCCAGACGCCGCCAGAGCGGTCGGACTAGATGGCTTGGCCCATCTCGTAGACCTTGCTGATCTCGTCTGCGTACATGTCGTTGACCACGGCACGCTTGATCTTGAAGGTGGGAGTGAGCTCGCCGGACTCCACCGTGAACTCGTGAGGCAGAATCCGGAAGTTCCTGACGTGCTCGACCCTGGCGAACTGGCTGTTGACCTTGTCGGCGATCTCCTTTTCGAGATGGTTGCGCAGGGCGTCGCTGGTGTGGAGATTTGCGACATCCTCTCCATTCGCTTCTGCGAACCGCCTGGCGGCCTCGGGATCGAGCGTGATGAGCGCAGTGAGATACCGCTGTTGCTCACCGATGCACACGGCATGGCCCACAAGTTCGAGGGCCGTCAGTGCACCCTCGATGTTCTTGGGAGCAATGTTCTTGCCGCCCGATGTGATGATGATGTCCTTCTTGCGTCCTGTGATCGAGAGATATCCGTCGTCGTCGAAACTGCCCAGGTCTCCTGAGTGCAGCCAACCGTCGATCAGGCACTCGTCGGTCGCGGCCTGGTCCTTGAAGTAGCCGGCGAAGACGTTCTTGCCCCGGAACAGGATCTCATCGTCAGGACCCAGCTTCACTTCGATGCCCGGTAGAGGCTTGCCGACGGATCCGAACTTCACCGCACCCGGGAGATTGGAGCTGGTGGGGCCGGTGCCTTCGGACTGTCCGTAGATCTCACAGATAGTGATTCCCAGCGAGCCCATGAACTCGAGGATTTCCAGGGACGCCGGCGCGGCACCCGAAATGAAGATCCTGCATCGATCCAAACCGAGAGCATCACGGAGTTTGGAGAACACGAGCTTGTCGGCGATCTTGTCCTGGATCGCCAGGAGGCCACTAGGTTCGCCACCCGCATTGCGGACAGCGGTGGCTTTTGACCCGACACCTCGAGCCCAGCTTGCGATCTTGGCTTTGGCGCCTTCGGCTTCCTGCATCTTGGCTCCAACACCGGCGTAGAACCGTTCCCACACCCTGGGCACGCCGAAGAACACCATCGGCCGGACTTCTTGGAGATACTCGGCGACCTTGAGGCCCTCGTGGCAGAAGTTGACCACCGAACCGACGGTGATGGCGATGAGGACCGAGTTGGCTTGTTCTGCGATATGCGACAACGGCAGGTAGCTGAGGATCTCATCGCCGGCCTTGGTGTCGGCGGCGTTAGCCAACAGGTCCGCGGTCCAGGAGAGATTCTCATGGGTCAGCATGACTGCCTTGGGCGGTCCGGTGGTCCCACTGGTGTAGATGAACGAGCCAACTTGGTCTGCGGTGAGCGATTCCCGCTTGGCGTCAACTACCGAATCGTCGATGTCGGCTCCACTGGCGAGGAAGTTCTCCCAAGTCATCACCCGAGCATCATCGGGGGCCTCAGCCCCTTCCATCATCACGACGTGAGCCAACGTGGGCATGTTGTTCCACTCGGCGAGGATCTTCTCGAACTGGGAGGCGTCTTCGGCGATGATCACCTTTGACTCGCTGTGGTTGACGATGTACGCCACCTCTTCGGGGGCGTTCGAGGCATAGATGCCCGCTCCGGTGCCCCCGGCGCCCATCGCTCCGAGAAGCATGATGCTCCATTCGGGGCGGTTGTTTCCCAGAATTGAAACGACGTCCCCGTCGCCAACGCCCATCTTCATGAGCGCTTTGGTGCACTTGCTGACGAGTTCGTCGTAGTCGGCCCACGTACTCTCTCGCCACGACCCCGTGATTTTGTCTCGGAATGCGACGGCGCTGCCGCTCGTCGATGCCCGATCGTGAAGCCGGTGCAGAATTGTTTCAAAGGCCATGTTAGGGAACCCCTCTTCGGTCAGCTAGGTATGTGAAGCTTATGATCCAGGTCACACGAACTCCACACTGAGGGCGAGGCTACCCACACGCGTCAACTTACCGATGGGTAATAGGTCGGGCGTTGCAGAGATGCAACGGGGCTGCAACGTTCAAATGTTGGCAGGGCGTGCGATGCCAACTACGTTCGCGTTATGGCCACTGCTTCCCAAAGCGGCAGATACAACACGCAGCGTGTCCGACCTGAAGAACGGACATTGCGAACGCGACGTCGTCTCATCGCAGCCGGTATGCACGAGTTCGCCATCCAGGGCTACGACTCCGCTTCCACCCGTACGATCGCGACCAAGGCCGGCGTCTGCCAGGCAGCGGTCGACTTCCACTTCTTGTCAAAGGATGACCTCTGGCGGGCGGCGGCTGAGAAGGCGTTCGGAGAGTTTCACACAACCTTTGGCACCGCCCTTGAGACTTCGGCTCACTTGGACCCTCGAGCCAGGGCCGAAGCGCTGGTCACCGAGGCCGTCGTCTTCTTCGCCAAACACCCCGAGTTTCACCGGTTTCTGACCAACACCAGGCCCGGTCCTCGGATGCAGTGGTTGATCGAGACCCATATCAGTCCCCTGCACGAGGTATTCGATGCGCTGATGGCAGACCTCGACGCCGACCTGGGTGACGATGTCCCGGATCGAAGCCATCTGTTCTACATGTTCGTGGGTGCTGCCAGCACGCCCTATGAAATGGCAGAGGAGTTCCGGGCGGTGAACGACACGTCCCCTTTCGACGCCGACGCGGTAACCCGCCACGCCAAGGCGATGATCCTCACGTTCTTGCCGCCCAAAGACCGCTAGTCACCGTTCCTGGCGTTCTGTCGTCAGGCCAACACATCCTGCCGTTCTGTCGTCAGGCCAACACACCACGTGTGCTCGTGCGACGCAAGAAGGGCCGAATGTCGTGGAGCGACGCCAGATCGAGTGCCTGGGCGGCCTGAGATCTCAGATCGTGGCCAGATCACCGTCGTCGAACAGCGGACTCATGCCGAACCGCGCGACGTCGGCGTCGAGGTCCGCGTCGCTGGGATCGGGGTAGTAGTCGGCGTTCATCAAGATCTCAGGCAGCAGCGTGGCGTCGCTGGTGGTGTTGA
>JBLYYW010000499.1:0-3610 GCA_048550155.1 Acidimicrobiales bacterium
CCACGCGGTCGCACGGTTGGCGTACGGCCCGCTGATCCGCAACATCCAGGCAAGCTGGGTCAAGATCGGGCTCGATGGCGTCCGACAGATGCTCCAATCCGGATGTAACGACCTGGGTGGAACCCTCATGAACGAGAACATCAGCCGTGCGGCTGGCGCCGCCCATGGCCAACACCTCACCGCCGAGGACTTCCAGCAACTCGTGGAGCCGATGGGGCGAACACTTGCGCAACGCACCACGGGATACGCCTTGGTCTGACCCGCTACTGGTAGGTGACGATGACCGGCAGCGGCTCGACCGCGTTGACCTGCCCCGGCGTAGCGGTCGGGAAGTCCTCGTCGATGAAGTTCTTCCACGCCCACCACAGCTGTTGCTCGGGGTTCGTAGGGGCGTCGAGCATGGCGGCCCATGTGCCGTACTTGGACCCGAGCGACCCCTGACCATCGACGTGAACGACCACTGCGATCTCCGAAGGAGTCTTGACCAGTTCTCGGTCTGGCAACATGCGCTCTTGGAATTGATGCAGGATCAACACCTTCTGGGGCAACGTTTCCTCGTGGACCAACGTGGTGAGATAGTCGATGACAGCGTTGATCTCGTCTGCTCCGACCGTGCCGATCTGTCGAAGATGGCGCTGATCGGGCTTCAGTCGCCACTCAGGATCGAGTGCGAGTCCGACATTCGGCAGACGTAGGAACTCCTCGTACAGCTTTGCCTGGGTGACGAAGTCAGTCCGCCCCGGTTGCAGGTCGAGGATCACCGAAACGTCGTTGGCGCGGGCGGCATCGATCCATGGCCGGATCGTTTCGATGTCCATTTCGTTGCTGTAGTTGTCGTCATCTCCGGCACGGTTCGACGCAACCGTTGCGATGATCTCGAACCCCGGCAGCGCCGGCGGCAGGCCCTCGGCGTTGTAAAGGGCGGCCCGCTCGGTGACCCGCTCAACCGCTCGTTCAGGGTCGGTCTCACCCAATATGCCAAGTCGAAAAGTGAGCGGGTTTCCGTAGTAGGCGATGATCCGTCGATCAGGAAAGACACGGGTGCCGCCACCGAAGAGCTCGGTGTCGGTCGTGGCCAGAGCGATCTGCCATTCCTCGGTTGGATCGGGACTGTCCCCGCCGACAAACACGTTGCTCCTGCCGCCGAGCAGACCTCGGACAGCGTCGACATCCGCCAAATCCGTTACCGCGACCTCACCACCGCCGGCGCTGATCGCTGGAACAGCCAAGTACGCATCGACCACGGCGTCTCTCCGGTACAGCACAACAGGACCCTCCTGCGCTGCGGCTGGCTCCTGGATGGCTGGCTCGAATCGTGGTGGTGCTGTGGTTGTTGTGGAGGAGGTGGTTGTTGTCGGTGTCTCGTCCCCACCAATCGTCGTCGTGGACGCCTCCGCTGCGGTTGTGCTGGTCGTTTCGGGCTCTGAAACCGCGGCAGAATCGGCAGTCGAGCTGCTGGTCTCGGTCGGCTCGTCCGCCTGTGGGGCAACGGTCGTTTCGGGAACCGTCGTCGGGGCGGTCGTGGTGGGAACCGGCTGCGGGGTCACTGAATCTGCAAGTCCCGAAGTCAGCGCTGGATCCACACCAATGGAAATGACCTCGGACACCTCGAGCCGTTCGAGCTCTGCGACTACTGCGTCGCGATCGGCGGGCGATTGAATCCGCAGCAGGGGAACGTTCTGTTCCATGGCTGTGTCTGCGGCGAAACGAACGGTGTCGATGTCTTCACCTTGTACGACCACGGCGGCCGACTGGCACGAGTACACAGCTTGTGACAGCTCGATCAGACCTTCGGGTGTTGTTGCCGGAGCTTCTGTGAGTGTGAGCGGTCGCACCTCGGGCTCGCAGGCCTCGACCGCCGTCTCCTGTGTGGTTGTCTGGTCATCCGATGGCTCGGTCGGAGCGACCGAACCCTCGGCGCCACCGGTGCACGCCGCTACCACGAAAACCAAGAACGCAAGAACCGGACCCGCAGACCTCATCCCCAAAGCCTGCTACATCACATCGCGTCGCGGGCGGACCCACCGGAACCTCACATCGGCTCGGTGAGGTCGTCGGGATCGGGACCAACATCGTGAACCAGGCCACGGCGAGCCGGCGCGTCCTCGATGCTTGCGAGGTCGTTGATCCTACGGATCAACGCATGGAGTCGTGCGAAGCTGCGGTTGTTGAACCGCACCAGGAGCCGGGGCAACTCCACATGGTCCTCGTCTCTGACCTCGGCCGGCGTCGCCTCACCTCGACGCAGCTCATCGGACACGAAGATGTCGCTGAACTCGTCGTTGAGGGTCGAAATCGACTCGTCTGAGATCTCGGCGTTGAGGCGGATCACAAGCTTCTTGCCGACGTACCGGATGGAGTGATAGGTGGTGTAGAAGTGGCAGACGTAACTCGCCGCCTCGGCTGCGTCGTGAGTATGGAGATAGAGACCCGTGTCGGCCGGGGCGATGTTCCCGCCTCCACCGAGTTCGGTTTCCACGAAGTGTTTGAATCCGTTCCAGTAGGTCGAACCGGGCGCATCGAGCAACACGATTGGGGCGGGGTAGGACTTGCCGGTTTGCACGAGGGTCAGAAGTTCGAAGGTTTCGTCGAGTGTTCCGAAGCCGCCCGGCATGAGCACGAAGGCATCGCTCTCCTTCATGAAGTAGAGCTTCCGTGTGAAGAAGTATTTGAAGGTTGCGAGCTTGGAATCCTTGGCAATGATGTCGACCGCATCGGACTCGAACGGCAACACGATGTTGACGCCGTAGCTGTTTTCGACTCCAGCACCCTCGATCGCAGCCGTCATGACGCCGGGGCCGGCTCCGGAGATGATCATCCAATCACGTTGCGCGATCAATCGACAGAACTGAGACGCGAGCTGGTAGTCGGCGGAGTCCCTTGCGGTGCGGGCCGATCCGAAAACGGTGCACTTGGCACGCTCTCGATCTTGGCTGAACACTTTTGAGCCATTCAGCATCTCGGCCAATGCCTGAGATGCGATCTTGAGTTCCAGTCGGGACAGCCTGGCCGCGTCCATGTCGAGCGCGGTTGTGATGAGTCGACGGATGATGTCGTCGTTTTGGTCCTCACCGATTTGGGCGATGACCTCGGTGACCAATCGATCGATCGAAGCCTCGCCGTACATGTTGCGGGGTTTGGGGGCGCTCACGAATGAAACGTTACCCGCACAGTGACCGGTCGGTCGGCTGTACTCTTCCCCGGTGACTTCGCTTCAGGACGCCGTGCGCCACCCGCACCCGGATATCACCCCTCCGGGGGAGGTTCCGGATCCAGATGGGCATCGATGGATTGCCATCAACGACGACGACGGTGACATCTGGATGTTCGACGTCACCTATCTGCTGAGCCGGTTCCACTGCATCTATGGGAAGGGGTGTCCTGGCATCGACGTCGAGCCTGATCACACCGAGACACTCGGGTGCTGTGTACATGGGGCCTATTTCGTCGACGCCGATGACATGAAGGACACCTTCAAATACGTGCGGCGTTTGACCGATGCCGACTGGCAGTTCAAGTCCATCGCGGCCGATCGAACCCGTGGAAAGGGCAAGAAGGCTGGGGATCACGGTGCCTTCGTAAAACTCGACAGTGGCGAATGGACCACTCG
>JBLYYW010000500.1:0-9827 GCA_048550155.1 Acidimicrobiales bacterium
AATGTACCCAGCGGCTTGTCATGGTTCCGTCATGTGTTGTAACATAACTGCAACGCACGATTTCCGGAGGCGACGACCGAGTCAACTCCCAGAGGTGGTGCATGGGCACCAGTGCCACGTACATGTGATCTCCCGAGCCGGTGATTCCTCTCCCCGTCGGCTCGGGATTTCGCGGTACGGCCTTGCCTCAGAAACCACGGGTCCCTCGAAGCTTGATGCAACGAGGGATTGGCCCGGGCTCTACGCCGCCTTGAAGATGATGGCGTCGCCTTGTCCTCCACCGCCGCACAGCGCCGCTGCGCCGTACTGCACGCCACGTCGACGCATTTCGTGCATCAGGGTCAGAGCCAGTCGATTGCCGGACGCACCGATGGGGTGACCGAGCGCAATCGCGCCTCCGTTGACGTTCACGACATCCTCGGAAATCCCGAGATCGTCCATGCTCGCCAGCGCAACCGCGGCAAACGCCTCGTTCAGTTCAAACAATCCGAGATCGGAAACCGACAGTTCAGCGGCCTCCAGGGCCGCGTTGATGGCCCGTGACGGCTGGGTGAGCAACGAGGCATCGGGGCCGGCCACCTGCCCGACGGCGACGACCTCAGCCAACCCGGTGATTCCGAGCTCATCTGCCTTGGCGCGGCTCATCACGATGGTCGCCGAGGCACCGTCGGAAATCTGAGATGCGTTGCCGGCGGTGATGTTTCCGCTCTTGTCGAACGCCGGGCGGAGCTTGCCCAGCGATTCGGCGGTGGTACCCGGTCGCACACCCTCATCTTCGGACACGACGATTGGGTCACCCTTGCGCTGTGGGACCGAAACATCGACGAGTTCGTCGGCGAAGCGGCCTTCCTTGATCGCTGCCGCAGCCCGCTCGTGGGACAAGGCCGAAAGCTCGTCTTGGGGTAGGCGGTCAAGACCCGCCGATGCGGCGTACTTCTCGGTGCCTGCCCCCATGGCACATGCATCGAATGCGCAGAACAGACCGTCGTACATCATTGAATCGACCACTGTCTTGTCGCCGGCTCGATACCCAGCCCTGGCCCCGGGCAAGAGGTAGGGGGCGTTGGTCATCGATTCCATCCCGCCGGCCACCACGATCTCAGCCTGGCCGGTTGCGATCATCATGTCCGCCAGCGCGATTGCGTTCAGACCCGACAAACAGACCTTGTTGATTGTGGTCGATGGCACGGTCATCGGAATCCCTGCGTTCACCGCCGCCTGGCGCGCAGTGATCTGCCCGGCCCCGGCCTGAAGCACCTGACCCATGATCACGTAGTCGACCTGGTCGGGCGCCACCCCGGCTCGCTCGAGTGCAGCGGAGATGGCTACTCCGCCAAGGTCGGTAGCGGCGAGCGATGCGTACGCTCCCGACAGCTTTCCGATTGGGGTGCGGGCCCCGGCGACAACAACTGATCCGGACATGGAAGACCTCAAAATGTCGAAGAACGCCGACGGGCAGTCCGTCGACGCTCTTCAGCGTAAGGAGAAGTTGTGCGGCGATACAAATACGCCGGGTTGGAACTGGCTAGACCTCTTCGCCCCGGGCGTTGTCGACAGCTCGCTGCATGGCTTCACGAACGAGCTTGGCCAACGGATCTTCCTCGCTGAGGACCGTCGACTCGGTTTCGTTCGCCGGCGGTGCGGGAGCTTTGCCGGCCAACGCAGCCGGTACGGCATTGTCGACCGGAGCCGTTGGCACCGAGGGAACCAGTTCGTCGTCGAGAAGTCTTCCTGAGTCGTCGGGCACCTCAACCGAATCGAGCGGAGACTGATCGTCATCGGGGAGACTCGAGATGCTGTCGTCGATCACGACGCCGGGGGTTTCGTCCATCACTTCCTGAGCGTCGAACGCATCATCCTCGACGGGAGTAGAGAAGCCGTAGGCCTCCTCGTACTTGGAACCGATCGAATCGTCATCATCATCGTCGTCTTCGTCGAGATCGTCGTCGTCCACCTCGGCGCTGACATCATCATCATCGTCGTCTTCGTCGAGATCGTCGTCGTCCACCTCGGCGCTGACATCGTCGTCTTCGCCATCATCGTCGAGATCGTCGTCGTCCACCTCGGCGCTGACATCGTCGTCGTACTCGAGATCGTCGTCGGTCTGATCATCAGCCAGGTCGACCTCGACCACATCATCTGCGTCGACGTCGATCACATCTGTGTCGTCGTCCTCACCGGATTCATCCGGGTTCTCATAGAACTGGGGCTCAAAGACCTCATCCAGGGAGTTCGTGTAGAACGGTGATGCCTTACCGCCGCCGGTCAGCTCCCGTGTGGCCCGGTCGCGAGCTTCGGACAGAACATCATCGGCCTCAATCGCTGCGAGTTCCGGAGACGGCTCGGCTTCGAGCTTGTCCAGCGCAGCGTTCAGTTCTGCTTGAGCCGCCACCAGGCGATCTCGGCTGGACTGCTCTGTCAGCTGGAGGATCCGCATCCGCTTCTCGGCGGTGTCCATGTCGGTACGGACCTTGACCCGCACGATCTCGTCGGCTTCTTGGCGGATGAACTCGGACTGGCTGCGGGCTTCTGCGAGGAGTTCGGCAACTTCAGT
Organism: Acidimicrobiales bacterium; assembly: GCA_048550155.1. Classification (GTDB taxonomy): domain Bacteria; phylum Actinomycetota; class Acidimicrobiia; order Acidimicrobiales; family SZUA-35; genus JABDIY01. The sequence continues at coordinate 2,555 of JBLYYW010000500.1, forward strand.
CTGAGCGTCGGCCAGTGCCGACTGGGCATCCTTGCGATCAGTTTCGGCGGCCTCTCTGGTCTCAGCCAGCTCGGCATCGAGCGCGGAACGGGCGTCTTCGAGTTCAGCGGTGACCGAGTCAGCCTCGGCCTGAGCGTCGGCACGGATCTTCTCGGCCTCGGCTCTCGCATCCTCGAGGACCTTCTCGGCTTCCGCCTTCAGTTCCTCGGCCTCAGTCTCTGCGAGGCTCTTCATCTCCTCAGCGTCGACCTCGGCCTCAGCCTTGATCTTCTCTGCTGACTCTTCCGCGGTCCGAAGCAGCCCAGCGATGCGATCGCCGAGTTCGTTGAACTTGTCGGCGTCATCCTGGTCCGCTTGGGTTGGAGCGAGGGCGGGAGGAACCGGCAGCTGCGCCGCAGCGGCGATGGCAGCCTCCTTGGAACGCTTCGCTTCCTCAACATCAGCCCGGGCGGTGTCCAGCAGCAATTGCAGCTCGCGCATCTCTGTGGCGGCGCGCTTCAGGAAGGCTGTGACCTCTTCCTTTTTCCAGCCGCGAAATGCAACAGTAAACTCTTGGACTTCAAATTGTTCTGGGCTAAGTGCCACGGGAATCCTCCTCGCTCGCATATCTTTCGGCCGAGGTCGCGAGCATGTGAGATTTTTCGTCGAAACGTTGGGATCCACGCTTCATGTGTATTTGGGGTTAGACCTCCGCCACCGCTACCTTCGCCGCCATGAAGGAAATCCGTGACGCCATTCTTACTGATGCAACGCCGGAAGATCTAGCGGCCCTACCGATTCCGGAGTCATACCGCGCTGCGTTGGTACGACGCGAAGACTCCGGAATGTTCGAGGGTCTGGACTCTTGGGAAAAGGACCCTCGCAAGTCGCTCAAGATCGACGAAGTCCCCGTTCCGGAGCTGGCCGATGACGAAGCTCTCGTCGCAGTCATGGCATCTTCCATCAACTTCAACACGGTGTGGACCTCTATCTTCGAACCGCTCCCCACATTTGGGTTCCTCGACCGGCTCGGGCGCGAGAACCCGCAAGGGGCGCGTCACGCACTCGACTACCACATCGTGGGCAGTGACGGATCGGGGGTCGTCTTACGCACGGGCAGTGGCGTACGCAAGTGGCAGCCCGGTGACAAGGTGGTCCTCCACTGCAACTACGTCGACGACCAAGATCCCGCCGCCCACGACGACTCAATGAAGGCGATCAACCAACGAATCTGGGGATTCGAGACCAACTTCGGCGGGCTCGCCGACCTGACCGTGGTCAAGGCCAACCAGCTGATGCCAAAACCGACTCATCTGTCGTGGGAGGAGAGTGCTGTCAACGCCTTGACGGCCAGTACGTCCTACCGAATGCTCGTGTCCGAGAATGCCGCTTCGATGAAACAGGGCGACGTCGTTCTGATCTGGGGTGCCACTGGCGGCCTCGGGGGCTACGCGGTGCAGTTGGTGCTCAACGGCGGCGGAATCCCAGTCGGCGTGGTCTCATCACCCGAAAAGGCCGAACTCCTCCACAAGATGGGCTGCGAAGCGGTCATCGACCGAAAGGCGGAGAACTACCGATTCTGGTCCGACCCCCAGACTCAGGACGAATCGGAGTGGCGCCGGTTCGGAAAGAAGATCCGGGAGTTGGTCGGGGAAGATCCTCAAATCGTGTTCGAACATCCGGGCCGAGAGACTATGGGAGCATCGGTCTTCGCCTGCGCCAGGGGTGGCACGGTGGTCACCTGCGCTGCCACGTCGGGATACATGATCGAATACGACAACCGCCATCTGTGGATGAAGCTCAAGCGGATCGTGTCAAGCCATTTCGCCAACTACCACGAAGCATGGTCGATGAACCACTTGATCGACCGGGGCGCAATCCAGCCGATCCTCTCGGCTGTCTACCCGCTGACCGAGGTCGGCCAAGCGGCACGCGAGGTCCAACTGAACAAGCACGAGGGCAAGCTCGGTGTTCTGTGCCTGGCTCCCGAAGAGGGTCTCGGCATCGACGACCCTGAGAAACGTGCCCGCATCGGGGAAGATCGGATCACGATGTTCAGGGAACGGTCCTGATCCCGAGGAGCGAGCAAGGGCAGTTTACTAGAACGCGTTTCCTGGAATGAGGGTGGCTCGGTGCCAAAGGAGGTGGGCTTCGTCGAGTTCGACCGGCTTTGAGAGCAGGTATCCCTGGGCGTAGTCGGCTCCCAGCTGATGGAGATACTCCAACTGATCGACGGTCTCGACCCCCTCGGCCACGACGGTGAGGCCCAACGATTCGGCCAGAGTCACCGATGCCGACACGATAGCGGTGTCCTCTCGGCTGGTGCCAAGGCCATCGACGAACGAGCGGTCCACTTTGAGCGTGTGAGCCATGTGGAAGCGTCGCAAGTAGTCCAGCGTTGCGTAGCCGATACCGAAGTCGTCGATGCTGAGGTGGCATCCCAGGGCGGCAAGGTCCACCAGCGAAGCCGACGCTCGTTCGAGGTCCTCCACCTTCATGGATTCGGTGACCTCGAAACCCACCGACGTCGGATCGACGTCGTAGAACGCCAATGCGTCGGTAACCGTGTCCATGAGCGACGGGTGGGAGAGCTGCCGCGCAGACAGATTCACCGAGATCGTCGGTCGTCCTCCAGCTAGCCGTTCTGGCCATTCGGCGATCTGTCGACAGGCCTCCCGTATGACCCAATCGCCGATCTCGATGATCAGGCCGGAGTCTTCGGCGATATCGATGAAAAGGGCGGGCGGTAGGACGCCGTGGCCGGGCCGATCCCAGCGAACGAGAGCCTCGGCACCCATCATCTGGCCGGTCCGCACTTCGATGATCGGCTGATAGAGGAGGAACAATTCGTCTTCGTCGATGGCATCTCGGAGTGCCTCTTCGAGCTCATGGCGTGCGGCGAGCTGGCGGCGAAGTTCGGCGTCGAACACCGACACCTGATCGCGCCCGGCGTCGTGGGCTGCGTCGACCGCCGCCTCGGCGTTGGACATCACGTCCGTAGGGGTGAGATCGTCATCGGGATGGACAAGGACCAGGCCCACCGATGCAGTGATCTCGGCGTCGGTCCCATCCGGCAGCTCGATTGGGGCCACGACCGCGGAGCGAAGCTCCTCGGCGGCGCTGAAGGCATCGGCATCGTCTCGGCGTTCAGGACACACGACCAAGAACTGGTCAGGCCCGACCCGACCGATGGTGTCACCGACCCGAAGAACCGACCTCAAACGTTCTGCGGTCTGGGTCAGCACATGGTCGCCGGCGAGAGAACCGTACCGATCGTTGAACGCACGGAAACGGTCGACGTCGACCATCACCACTGAAAGCAGGCTTCCGTGTTCACTGCCGGTGCCGGTCGACCGCTGCGACAAATCGATCAGCTGATCGAGCCGGTCGGTCATCCAGTCACGGTTCGGAAGACGTGTCAGCGGGTCGTGCAAGGCCCGCAATGCGAGGTCGGCTTCTCGGCGGCTTCGATCCATGGCGACGACGGCGAGCCGTGCGACGGCATTGAGCAGCTGCTGTTGGACCTCGGACGGGGACTCTTGCTCGGGATGAGCTACGGCCACCGCTCCCATCACTTCACCGTCGTTTCGTAGCATCGGTGTAAGCCACACCGATGCGACGCCGGCGTTTTGGAACTCGATCGCGGTTTCGAGCGGCAGAGATGCGACGGGGAGTGCGGTAGGCGACGTAATGCTGCGATCCGAACGGACTGCCTCGAAGAACTTGGCCAGCAGCTCCGGTTTCAGACCCGCAGTTCTGACCAGGTCGAACCGCGCTGAAGTGGGCTCGTGGGCGTACGCAAGCGCCATCACGACCCGCCCGGCGCCCAGGAACGACTCGGCCCGTTCACCCAGATGGATGACAATGTCATCGAGAGACCCGGGGTGGGCGAGCGCATCGAAGAGTTCGGTCTGGTCGAAGACCGCATCCCCAGACAGCGATGCGGGCGGCGGCGGGGTTTGGGTGGTGCGGTCCACACGAAACATGGACAGATACAGCGGCCAGCCGTCACTGAGTGAAGGTACTGCGAGGAATGTGGCGTGGACGGCAAGGTCGGGACCGTTGGCTGTGCGGAGGGCCATGGGCACCATGGCCTGCTTGCCCTGCGCAACGAGAGATGCAACCGCATCCAATTGCTGGGCGGGTGTTGAGTCTGCGAAGACGGTGTCGGGTGCTTTCCCCAGAAGTTCGCGGATCGGAATCCCGATGATGTCGGCAAGACCCTCGCTCACGTACACCATGTGGGCCGAATCCGAACCAGGATGAACGGCTGACACCATCACCCCATCGATGGCTGCCGTGAGGGGTCCGGTGGCGTCATCGGACACGGAGGGTGCAGGAGGTGACGACACGGCTCAAAGACTAACCGTCCCCGAACAGGACAGCAGGGAAGCGCCAGAGATTGGTGCCGCTACCGTTTCTACGGTGAGAATGTCGGCGATGAGGGACCCACTCAGCGTGGGTGAGGTTTGCGAAGGCATTCGTGAGGCGTTGCGTGATCAATTCGGGGCCGAGGTTTGGGTGCATGGAGCGATTTCCGGGCTGAACCGCTCGGCCAACGGCCACGTGTACTTCACGCTGATCGATCCCGAAGACGTCGGGCAACGTCCGAGCGCAGTCTTGGATGTGGCATTGTTCGCCAAATCGAAGTTTCGGGTGAACGCCATCCTGAAGAAGACCGGGTCGGTCCGCATGGAGGACGGCATCGAGGTGGCGATCGGGGGGTCGATCGACCTCTACTCCCCCAGCGGCAGGGTTCAGATGATCATGAACATCATCGACCCCAGCTACACGCTGGGCCGTCTGGCACAAAGCCGTGAGGCAACCCTCAAACGGCTCGCGGCGGAAGACCTCTTGAATCGCAACCGTCTGTTGCCGCTTCCGGTTCTGCCGCTCCGCATCGGGTTGGTCACCAGTGAAGGATCCGCCGCCGAGGCAGATTTCATGGACGAACTCTCCGCTAGTGGTATCACGTTCGAGGTGAGTCTCTTCGACAGCCGCGTACAAGGCACCGATGCACCAGCGAGCCTGTCCCGAGCCATCGAGGCGGCGGGATCCCTCGACCTGGACGTTGTCGCCGTCGTCCGAGGAGGCGGCGCCAAGACCGACCTTGTCACCTTCGACCATTTCGATGTGGCTGCCGCCGTCGCACGCTCCGGAGTGCCGGTGATCCTGGGTGTCGGCCACGAAATCGACCGATCGATTTGCGACGAAGTTGCTGCAATCTCGGCCAAGACCCCCACAGCCGCGGCCGGTTGGATCATCCAGCAGGTATTCCGATTCGATCAGCGGGTCGATTCCGCCACGGTTCGCTTGGCCAGGGCGGCGAGCAACCAGATGTCCCTTGCTCGACAGCGTTGCGACACCTCTACGCGACGGCTGCTCGCTGGCACATCCGCAACATTGGCTGCCGCATCGCGACAACACTCCAGGTCCGCCAACCGGCTGGCCAGCTCCGCCACGGCTTCCCTGGTGAAGGCACAACACCGGCTCGACCGCAGTGAACTTCGTCGGGCGGCCCTCGACCCGGCCAACCTGATGGCCCGAGGGTGGACCATCACCCGCGATCACAGAGGCTCGATCGTGAGCTCGGTGAGCCAGGTCGAGATTGGTGATGTCCTCACGACCCAGACCGCGGATGGCAGCATCACCAGCGCTGTCACGGCCACAGAACCATCACACGAGGGAGCGAACCGGTGACCGAGCAACCATCCGTCCCCAGCGCAACCGGCGCATCAATTTCCTACTCCGCTGCGATCACCGAAGTCGAGGACATCCTCGGCGAGTTGGAGGGCAACGTGGTCGATGTCGATCACCTTGCCGAACGCGTTCGGAGGGCATCAGAACTGCTGAGCATCTGCCGGGAACGGCTTTCGGTGGTAGAGGTCGACGTTGCGGCCCTGGTCGATGCGCTCGACCCCGGAGACGAACAGCCAAATGGCACCCCCGGAACAACCCAATGACGAGTGCCCACTTCGACTCGGCGCGAACCGAAGAGCAGGCAGAGATACCGCCGGCGATCCTCACCGTCGCGGCGGCAACCGAAGCCCACCTCCATGACATCTTCCAATCCGAGATCGACCGGTGGAACCGGAACGACCCGAGACTTGGCGAAGCGGTTGTGACCCTGGGCAACATGGTGTTGGGGCGTGGGAAGCGCCTGCGGGCCGCCTTCTGTTACTGGGCATGGGACGGCACCCGCAAGTGGATGGGCGACAGCACCCGAAACGAAGACGATGTGATGAGCGCGTGCGCCGCGTTCGAGCTTCTCCAGGCGTTTGCGTTGATTCACGACGACATCATGGACAATGCCCCAACCCGACGTGGGGTGCCAACAATTCACACGACCGAGGCCAACCGCCTCGAGCAACTGGGATGGCGGGGTGAGCCGCGGCGATACGGGGAAGGCGTGGCAATCCTGCTCGGCGATCTCGCGCATGCGTATGCAGATCGATGCATAGGAGATGCCACCCCCGCCGCCCGTCAGCTGTGGGACGAGCTTCGGATCGAACTCAACCTCGGCCAATACCTCGACATCCGATCGAGTGCGGCCGGCGAATCCGATCGAGCGACCGCTCGGGCGGTCGCCACATTCAAGAGTGCGCTCTATACGATCGTTCGACCTTTGCAGATGGGGGCCACGCTGGCACCCGGCTGGGATGCGCTGAGCAACGACGCCAGGAGCCAGGCACTGAACCGGCTGGAGGCGTTTGGTCGCCCGTTGGGTGAGGCATTCCAGCTCCGAGACGATCTGCTCGGAGTCATCGGCGAATCCACCGCGACCGGCAAACCGGTCGGGACCGACCTACGAGAAGGAAAGCCCACCGAACTGCTGGCGATCGCACTCGAACGCGCCAATCCCGACGAACAACAGCTGCTCGCCGTCGTCGGCCATCCTGATCTCACCGACGACTACGTGCAGGCCATCGTCGGAGTCCTCCGCAGCACGGGCGCAATCGCCGAGGTCGAACGCCGCATAACCGAACTTGTTCAGCAGGCTCACGACACTCTCCCCTCTCTGCGGATCGACCCATCCACACAGATGACAATGTCATCACTGGCCGACTACGTTGGCCTGCGCACCCACTGAACGCGTTTAGAATGCGACGGAGAGCGTCACTATGCGTCCCGGTCCACCACACAACGCAGCATTGAAGGGAACCCTCATCGTGCCGATGGGGTAACTGGTGACCGCCGCAACGACCAAAGGCGCTAGCGCGACCGAGCAACCCACGCCTGGGCAGGTGTTGAGGTCTTTGCGCGCTCTCAAGGGCGGTGGTGCGCTCGAAATCAA
>JBLYYW010000501.1:0-7108 GCA_048550155.1 Acidimicrobiales bacterium
CGACGATGGAATCCGAGGCAAGGACTACGCCATCATCAATGGCGGGTCGATCACCGTCCGGGCCGGCGGTGACGGCATCAAGGCCGACAACGACGAAGAGGCTGATCGGGGCTACGTGCAGATCAGCGACGGAACCGTCGACATTGAGTCAGGCGACGATGGCGTACAGGCGGCGACCGACGTGCTCGTCACCGGTGGCTCGATCACGATCGACGCCGGGTCGGCTTCTGAGGATGGCAGGGCCATCCAGGGCGACGTGATGGTGGTCATCAGCGACGGCGTGATCGACGCCTCCGCCACCGACGACGCGCTCCACTCCAACAATGAAATCACCATCGATGGAGGAACCTTGACGTTGGCATCAGGGGACGACGCCGTCCACGGCGACCATCTCGTCACCGTCAACGGCGGCTCGATCACGATCACCGAAGCGTTCGAAGGCATCGAATCCGAGGTCATCTTCATCAACGAAGGCTTCATCGACATCACCTCCAGGGACGATGGTCTCAACGTCGCAGGCGCAGAGGCCACGGCTGAAACCCCTGTTGCCGGAGGTGGAGGGGGTGCCGAGGCCGTCGGCGACTACTACATCTACATCAACGGTGGGACAACCGTCATCACCGTCCTCGGTGACCTGGCCGAGCAAGGTGATGGAATCGATGCGAACGGACACGTCGAGATGTCGGGCGGAACCGTAGTCATCAGCGGTCCGACCGATACCCGCAACAGCGCACTCGACTACAGCGGAGGATCCTTCACCATGACCGGTGGAGTGTTGGTCGGTACGAACGTCGACGGCCGGAACTCCGAGGGCGTCGGGTTCGGATCGACCCAGGCTTCGATGTACCTGACGACCGGTTCGACCATCAGCGGAACGACCGTGGTCCACATCGCAACCTCCGACGGCGAGAGCCTGGTCACCTTCGAGCCGGTGAATGCGTACAGCGTGATCGTCTTCTCGTCGCCCGACCTGGTGGACGGTGAATCCTACGATGTGTATCTCGGCGGCACGGTCTCGGGCGATTCGCCCACGAACCTCTACGAGGACTCGGCGTACTCAGCAGGAGAGCTCGCAGGCACCGTGACCGCAAGCGTGTAAAGCTCCTGTTTGTGTTCGAGCATGAGGGGCGCACCAACCGAGCAGATCATCTCGCAGGGATATCACGATCGCCACGTAGGCGATACCGATGAGCAGGGTCGATGCCCCACCAGACCCGGGATCCAGCTGGTCGTCCCGCGTGGCTCGGGTCCGTTGTGTCGATATGCGGGCGGGGGTTGGCTGGCGCCGGATGCGATGTGCTTCGCCGGCTCTGAGGCCGTGGCACCTCGGCCTACGTCGCTACCCGCATGGTCCCATCGGGGGCAGACTCCCGCTGTCTAGGCGAGCTGCTGTTGGCGGGCTTCGATCTTCAGAGGCAAGGCGCCAGCGACTCTCAGCGAGGGCGCCACCTCTGGCATCGGCGGACCTGGCTGATCGTACGTGAGGTTCCAGCGGGAGCAGATCGTGCTGAGAACGATCCGCATCTCGGTGCGTGCGAATCGTGCACCAAGGCACCGGCGTGGACCCAGACCGAACGCAAGAAAGGAGTTCCGGAGCCCAGATTCAGTGGGTGGTGTCGCCCGGTCTGGTTCGAACTGGTGAGGTCGGTCCCACACCTTGGGCTGTCGTTGGATTCGGTAGACGGAGATCATCACCATCGTGCCCTTCCGAACCCGATGGCCACCGATCTCGGTAGTGTTCTTCGCGATTCGGGCGATTGCGATCCCAGATGGGTAGAGCCGGAGAGTCTCCTCGACGACCATGTCCGTGGCGTCGAGCATTGTTGCGTCGTCATGCAGTGTCGGGCTCGACAAATCGAGAGTGGCACCCTCGTCGGCCACGTTCTCTTGCACGTTCTGGTGGGTGGCGAGTTCGTACAACGCCCACGTGAGTGTGGACGCCGTGGTCTCATGGCCGGCGAACAAGAACCCGATGCACTCATCAACGATGTCGGCGTCGTTCGGCGTTCCGGCGTCTCGTTGACTTCGGATGAGGCGACCCAGCACGTCGTCACTGTCGGTGCCGCTGATACGGCGATCGTTGATCAATTGGCCGATGGCATCCTGCAGATTGGCTTTCGCTGCCTTCATGGCACGGTTGCCGGGGGTCGGTACCCAGGCCGGGGGAAGCGCCGGGTTCGTGAGGTGAGCGGCCAACCAGGCAAGCATGATCTCGAAGTCGGTTCGAATCGTTCGGCCGAGGTCATCGACTTGCGGATCAACGCCGAGCAGTGCACGGCAGGCGACGTTGAGTGTCAGGTCGGTCATCTCGGTTTGGATGTCGAACGTTCCGGGTTTCCATTCGGCGATCTGTTGGTCGACGGCGGTGGCCATGATCGTCGCCAGACCGTTCATTTCCGAGGCGGCGAACACCGGTGCGACCAGGCGGCGGCGTTCGATCCATTCGTCGCCTTGCGCGCTGAAGAGGTTGTGTCCGAGTCCGCTGATCATGACGCGGCGGATGAGGCCTGGCTTGGCGTAGGAGTCGACGTCGGCGACGAGCACCTGCTGGGCAGCGGCGAAATCTTGGACGACCAAGAGCGGAACTCCCATCCCCGCGACCGCCAGTGGCGTGTCAGGGAGTGACTCCATTGCGCCCAAGACATCACGCCGAGCGTTCCAACCGTATTTGGCGACGTTGAAACGGGCTGCTGTCATCTCAGCGACCGTAGCTCGTCGATAGAACGAGCCGGCAGTGCAAAGTGACCTTCGCCCCTCGCGCAGAGCGCGGCATGGCGAGACCATGAAGTCTGTCGAGAGGAGAAGCAGATGACCTCATCCCGGCGTCACATCGACCCACTGCTTTTGATGACACTCGGAGGCGTACTCGGCGGACTGACGGGGTTCGCGCTCTGGATGACGACCAACACGTTCGTGTTCCTTCCGGTCTTCCTTGCTATCGGGCTCGTGACCGGTATCTCGATCGCCGAGTCCCGTCGCCAGAGCTGATCACGCTCGATGCGGTGCTGGTCGTCGTGACCGGTTCGCTCGGCGTCTCGGTTCTTGGGACCGTCCGACGTCGCTGAGAGTCCTCGCCAGCGAGGGCCCCGTGATTCTCACTTCGGCTTCGGCAGGCCGCAGTGAGAACACTTACCAGGTGTGCGACGCGCTACTGGTTGACGGCGGGGAGGACGTGCTGTTCGATCAGCTCCGAGACCTGGCTGCGCTGGAGATAGTCGCCCCCGGTGACCACGATCAGAGTGTCGAGGGTGGGAAACAATACGAGAGCTTGTCCTCCCCAACCGGTTCTGATGGCGGCATCGATCGTTTGGCTTTCGTGCTCGTAGGTGTCGGTGAACCATTGGTAGCCATAGCCGTCGCCATCGGCAGCCCGCCCGGGCATCGAGACCTTCTCGTCAATAGACTCCTCGACCCACCATGCTGGAAGAACTTCGGTACCGTTCCATTGACCATCGTTGAGGTAGAGGGACCCGAACTTGGCAAGATCTCGTGGTCGCATCTCGAGTTCGCCGGAGGCGTATACGATCTCGGAGTTGATGTAGTGCCACTGGTAGTCAGTGATGCCGAGCGGATCGAAAAACTGGGTCTGAGAGAACTCGTCGATTGGTGTGCCGGTCGCCCGTTCAAAGAATTCGCCCAGCAGGTTTACATCGCCACCGCTGTAGTACCAGAAGATGCCGGGTTCGTGGCTGACCGGCTTGGTCAGGATGTACTCGATGGGGTCGTCGACGATGAAGAGCTGGATCAGGTCGTTGCGATCGGTGTCGGTAAGCGGAACGTCCCATTCGTTCCACTGCAACCCGGAGGTCATGGTGAGAAGATGCTCAACCGTGATTCGGTCCGTGGCTTCGTCGGCGAGGCTTGCATACTCCGGAAAGTCGTCGAGCACCTCGTCGTCGACACTGGCGATGAGTCCGTCGTCGATCGCAATCCCGACGATCGCTCCGGTGACAGCCTTAGTGACCGACATGAGGTTGTGTCTCGTCGTGGCATCGAACTCGATGGGTTCGCCTCGGAACTCCGGGTCCTCGTAGGCGAAGCGGTAGCCGTCGAAGTACTCCTCGAGGACCAGCTTGTCCTCTCGAACTACGAGGATTCCGTGGACTGCCCGATCGGGGTTGTCCTCGATGTGGGTCATGAGTCGCTCGAACGGTTCGGCCTTGAGTCCGACCTCTGATAGCGACGCGGTCTCCCACCCATCACCGGTCTCCAACGGGGTGAGGTACTCGTAGGAGGATCCGCCGCAGGAACCGACCACCGCTGCGAACATCACTAGCACAACCGACAAGGCGGTCGATTCGCATCGATACACGTTCGCTCCTGACCTCGTGTCCCCACATCATCAACAAACCTCGAGTGAGTCGGTAGGGCCCAACGACCCCGACAGGCACATGGCGACCTGGTGAGGATCACGAGCAATCGGCTAACGCTGACCCTACGGCTCCGGACTCCGTGCGCTTGAGCAGACTGAGTAGCAAGCGCTTGCGGTCGATGCGAGGCTATGTCTCGAACGGCCCGATCATTCACGACGCCTTTACCCTGCGGCGCGCACCACGACCAAGGAGTCGTTGGCCGACTCGGCGCCCCAGATCTCGCCAGGACGGCCGAGGATCTGGCGGACGTTGCTGGGTTGGGCGGGGAGGGGGAAGGTATCGAACGACTCGGTCACGGGGTCGAAGCGGTGGAGGGCGTTGCCGTTGAAGTCACTCACCCAGACCTGGTCGAATTCGTCGACATAGACTGCGTAGGCGGAGGGGTCGGGACCTGGCAGTCCCCACTCGGCCCACTCACCGGTGTCGGGGATGTAGCGGCTGAGCTGGCCGCTGTTCCACTCGCTGACCCAGATCGTTCCGACGGAGTCCGACCAGACGCGACGCGCACCCTGACCGGCGGTCGGTGGGTCCAGTTCGTCGACGGCACCGTCGGGTGAAACAGCGCCGACGTAGCTGCCAGCGAGGGAGGCGAAGTAGATGTCACCGTCGGGGGTCGCCGCAATTCCGTACGGGCCGCGGCCGCGCGGGGCATCGAACACCTCGACCTCGCCGACCGAGGGGTCGAGCCGGCCATAGACGCCGTTCTGGCCGGTGAACCAGAGGATGCCGCCGTCATCGAAGGCAGCGGTGTTGAGGTTGGCGTTCGGCGATCCCGCCGGCAGCGGATAGACGGAGACATCGTCGTCAACAGGGTCGACGCTGACAATCGCGTTCAGGCCACCGTCGGTGACCCAGGCCAGGCCGTCGGCGTCGACGATCACGCCGTGGGGTGCGCTGCCTGCTCCCAGGGGGATGTGGCGGGTCTCACCGGTCAGCGGGTCGAGGTAACCCAACGCCTCGGCACGCTGAGCCGTGTACCAGACGCCACCGTCGATGGCCGGGGCGACGTCGTGGGGCCGCGACCCTTCCGGGACGGGAAACGAAACGATCTCCATTTCATCGGCGGGAATCGGCTGTAGCTCGGGGCTGCTCCGCGCGGTGGAATCCGGGTTGAGCGTCTCCTCTGGCACTCGGGCAGAAATCGAGGGGACCGACGCCTGTCCGTCGACCTCGGTCGTGGCGGTTGAAGGTGTCGTCGGTGCGTCGACGACGGCATCATCGCCCTCACCCGAGCAGGATGCCGCCACGAGCGCGATCGACAGAATCACCGCGGCGGCCATGTTGCCTCGTCGGCGTAGATCGGTCACCGCGCCAGTCTGCCCGACATCACCGTGCGGGTTACTTCGCGCCGACGAGGTATTCCACGAGTAGGCGTCGCCTTGGTGCGAGAACCGATGAGGTTCGTACAACGTCTCCGAAATGAGTCGTGGGGACGTTTGGCACGCTTGCGTTCGCGCGATGACGGCGAGACCGTGACGTCCATTGGACGCCTCGAAGACGTCCTCACCTGACAACCGTGCCGTTGCGAAGAACAACGCAGCCGACCGTCCGAATACTCAGCTCCATTGCGTCAGGGGCTTGCGTACCCAATAATATGTACGTAGCATACGTACATGCCGAACAAGACGATCAGTGTGCCCGATGACGTGGTGAGCATAATCGACAGCCTCGACGTGCCGTTCTCGAGATGGGTGACCGAGCAGCTCCGTCGCCACGCGGCACGGTCGACGATGTCGTTTGCCGACCAGGTACTCGCAGATCAGGCGCTGGCTGCGAGTGCGGGGCTGAACGACCGAGATGCTGTGGCTGTTGGTGAACGTATGGAGCAATCTGCGCCGTGGTAGCACGTGGCGGTGTCTATTGGATCGATCTCGACAAGCGTCGCCCCTGCGTGGTGGTGTCCTCGCCCGATGTTCTCGGCGTAGACGTCTGGCAGGCCCATGTTGTGCCGTTGACCTCGAACCTCGATCGGGCTGGACTCGCAGGCAATGTCCTGCTCGAGACCGCCGTGACCGGCCTGCCGAGGTCGTCGGTCGCGGTGCCGCTCGGGTTGGAGCTGATCGATCGGTCCTGGCTGGGCGACCGTATGGGCCAGTTGCCAGCGGCTCTGTTGAGCGCAGTCGACAACGGTGTTCGTGCGGTTCTCGGGTTGTGACCAGCCGAGCGGGTCCGTGCGACCGTGATGCTGTCGTGGGCCATTATCTCGGGAAGGATGAAGAGCGGTCGCCGTCATCCCCCGACCGGCTCGGACCACATCGCAGTTTCGCAGTGAGCGGGGCAGGGTGTTGGGGCAGGGTGTTGCCGCGCTCGTGGCGTGCGCAGTCAGCTCAGCCGTTCCGGACACGGGCCATCGATTACCGTAATGCGATGGGACTTCGGTGGGAGCAAGTCGTGATTGCTGCGAGTGACCGTGCTGCGCTGGGTCGGTGGTGGTGCGACGCGCTCGGATGGGTTGTCGTCGACGACGCTTCAGCCGTCTTTGAGATCCAGTCTCAACCGGATCGGTTTCCGGGGATCTTGTTCTTGTCCGTCGACGACGCAAAGAAGACCAAGAATCGTCTCCATATCGATCTTCGGATGGTTGAGCACAGCTGTGTTTCTCGAGATCACCGGCATCGGAATCTCACGCGCAAGCAATAGCGATGTCTACGACCTCGTCATCGACGTCGCCGCCACGAAGCCGACCGTCGCAGCGATTGCCCAACGGCTCCAGAAACTCGTACACACCTGAGGAC
>JBLYYW010000502.1:0-7499 GCA_048550155.1 Acidimicrobiales bacterium
ACATCCCATTCAGAGAAATCGAGAGGGTTGAAGCACTACCGTTGATTCATGGCTGAACTCAAGACCCAGAAGAACGAAGCCGACGTCGATTCGTTCCTCGAAAGCGTGGAGTCTGAGCAGCGGCGATCGGACGCCAAAGCTCTGACACAGCTGATGGAAGAGGTGACCGGTCAGCCTGCGACGATGTGGGGATCCTCCATTGTTGGCTTCGGCACCAAGCCCATCACTTATGCGAACGGCACGACCTCAGAATGGATGGCTGTGGGCTTCGCGCCCAGGAAGGCCAACACCGTCTTGTACATCATGGACGGCTTCGACTCCTACGACGATCTCCTGGGCGAGCTCGGGCCCCACAAGACCGGCAAATCATGCCTCTATGTCAAGCGACTGTCCGACGTCGACCTCGACGTGCTCACCAAAATGATCGAGGCCAGCTACAAAGGTGCCTGACCCCTACGCTGCATCAATGCTCCATTGGTGGTCTGATACCGCACGGTCCCGGCGCGAGCAGATCCTCTTCGAACCGATCTCGGCTGAGCGGGTGGAGCAACTTGCGGCACGCAACGCCGAAATCCACGACCGGATCTGCATCAACTTGAACCCGGCGACCAACACCATGAACCCGCGAGCCGAAGCGCTCCTGTCACGCGGCCTCGGGGTCAGGCCCTCCTTGGGCCACCCTGGAGAGAAGTACGAGATGGGCCTCGAGGCGATCGAAGAGATCGAGGTCATCACCGCCGAACTGGCGTGCCGAGTGTTCGACGCCGACTACGCAGAGGTTCGGGTGCCTTCGGGAGCCATGGCGAACCTCTTCGCGTTCATGGCCACCTGCAAACCCGGGGACAGGATCATCGTGCCGCCGGCGACGATCGGCGGCCACGTCACCCACAACACCGCCGGCTGTGCCGGCCTCTTCGGCCTGGAAGTACACGAAGCTCCAATCGATCCGGACCGGTACACCGTCGACGTCGACAGGGTCGCCGAACTCGCCGCCCGCATCCGCCCCACGCTGATCACCATGGGAACCAGCCTCAATCTGTTGCCCCATCCGGTGGCAGAAGTACGCGAGGTCGCTGATGCGGTCGACGCCACACTGCTGTTCGATGCCGCACACGCGTGTGGGATGTTCGCCGGAGGAGTCTGGCCCAACCCACTTCGCGAGGGTGCCCACTTGATGACGATGAGCACCTACAAGAGCCTCGGAGGGCCACCCTCGGGCCTGCTCGTCACCAACGACCCCGGTCTCGCTGAACGAATCGACACCATCGCCTTTCCCGGCATGACCGCCAACTTCGACGTCGCTCAGACAGCGGCGCTCGCGCTCACACTCACCGACTGGCTGCACCACGGCACCGACTACGCAGAGGCAATGACCGCAGTGGCTGGGTCCCTGGCCGAATGCCTCGACGCCAGCGGCATCACGACCTTTCAGACCGCAGAGGGACCGACGCAATCCCATCAGCTGGCGATCGATGCCCGTCCCTTCGGCGGAGGCCACGCAGCGGCGCTGCGACTGCGGCGGGCCAACCTACTCTCTTCGGCCATCGGTCTGCCAACGGGAATCGACGACGGTCTGCGGCTCGGTACCAACGAGATCACGCGATGGGGAATGAGCCACACCGACATGCCCGAGCTCGCCACGTACATCGCACATGCTCTCACCGGAGATCCCGACGACGTCGCCGATCGAGTGACCGCAATGCGAGGTCGTTTCACCGAACTGAAGTTCGTCGACTAAGGGTCGGCGCGCGACTATTGAGGCATGCCTTCGATCGGTTGGAACGCCGACGTACCGCCAAACGGGTTCGCCAACCGACCGACCCCGGCCGGTACCGACAACAGCAATCCGCTCGGGCTTCACGCAGCGGCACCCGATTTCGTCATCGAAACGACCCCTGAGCATTACAACCTGGTGGGTGGAGACCCGTCCTGTGCAACGTGGACCCGGTCCTACGACGACCCGGGAGTGGTTGCGCTACGAGAACGACTGCGGGAACACAACGGCATCCCCGATCTCGAGACCGTGACGTCAGACCAGGTTGAGCGGGCGGTCGAATTGTTCTATCGAGACGGTTTCGTCGCAGTGACTGACGCCCTCCCCCCAGAGCACCTCGCCAATCTTCGCACCGCAACCGACCGGGTGATCGAGGACATCCTCGCAGTCGACCCCGACGGGGCCGCTGGCGGCGGTGCCGGCGGTTTGCCCCACCGCTACTCGTTCGGTTCGACGTCCGCTTCCCGCCACCGTTTGCACGACCCCGCGTGGACCGCAGTGCTCGATCTTCCCACCACAACCCCGATCCTCACCGCCATCTTCGGGTCTGACAACTACATCGTGGGCGGTGGCGGCGGTGACCTGGCGCTCCCGGGCGCTATCGAATACCAGGGCCTCCACAGCGACAACATCTGGACCGAACCCCACGACCCGGTGAACGGTCTCACCATGAAACAGCTCCCGGTCTCGGTGGTGACCATCAACTTCCCGATGATCGACCTCACCTGGGAAAACGGGCCAATCCGCCAGATCCCCGGCACCCAGAGGTCGACCGAGCCAATCCCGAATGTCGCCGACGAGCCGCTGTGGATGAAACACAGCACGGTCTGCCCTGTCCCCGCCGGGTCAGCGATCATCAGGGACAATCGGTGCTGGCACAGCGGAACCCCCAATCTGTCGCGTGACGTCAGGTCGATGCCCAATATCGAGTACTTCGCCCCGTGGTTTCGGAGCGACATCATCACTCGCTCGATGCCCTATGAACGCTGGGTCGAGCTGAGTCCTCACGGTCGTCGAATCTGTCGCTACGTCACGTGTGACCCGGGAGAGACCGTGCTCGGGGCCGGTTTCACCCACCCACGAGCAGCCGCCCGCGAGGCGTTCGTCGAGTCTCAACTGGCCGAGATGAAACCTGAGGACGCCGCAGTAGCACGAGCCCGGTTGTAGAAAGTCCCCGAGGCGGCCGGCGGTAGGCAGGTACCGTGCAGTCGATGGTCACCAACCCCGTAGTCGCCAAAGAACTGACCAAGTCCTTTGGTGGATTCACTGCGGTCAAGGGAATTGACCTCGAGGTCGAGCCGGGCGAATCATTCGCCATGCTGGGCCCCAACGGTGCTGGCAAGAGCAGCACCATGAAGATGATCTCAACCGTGAGCCCGGTCACCTCGGGAGACCTGCTGGTGCTCGGCGGCGATCCGGTGACCGAGGGACCATCGATCCGGGCGAGACTTGGCGTCGTTCCCCAGGAAGACAACCTCGATGATGCACTGACCCTCCGGGAGAACCTCATGGTCTACGCCCGATACTTCGGCCTGTCATGGAGCAGTTGCAGGGCCAAGGCAAACGAGCTACTCGAATTCGCTCGGCTACAAGACCGAGCCAAAGACCAAGTGAGCTCCCTGTCGGGCGGCATGAAGCGCCGACTCACGATCGCACGGGCCCTGGTCAATGAGCCTGACATGGTGCTGCTCGACGAACCCACGACCGGACTCGACCCCCAGGCCCGCCACCTGCTGTGGGAACGCCTCTACCAGCTCAAAGAACAGGGGGTGACACTCCTGCTCACCACTCACTACATGGACGAAGCCGAACAGCTGGCCGATCGCTTGGTGGTGATGGATCAAGGAAGGATCGTCGCCGAGGGTTCGCCCGCCAGCCTGATCACCGAACACGTGACCCGGGAGGTGTTGGAAGTGCGGTTTCCGACCGGGGCAGCGATCAACCTCGAGGGTCTTGGTCTTCGTACCGAGGAGCTCGCTGACCGCACCTTGATCTACACCGACGACGGCGAAGGAACGTTGGAAAGATTGGTCAACGATCACCACACCCCCACCTCCAGCCTGGTGCGCAGGGCAAGCCTCGAGGATGTGTTCCTCGCTCTCACCGGCCGGACCTTGGTGGAGTAGCTATGGCAGCGACCACCACGAGCGTGTTGTCGCCGGCTCAGACCCGGGATCGAAAACGTTCCCGCCTGGGACCGCTCATTCACTTCCTCGAGCACCAATTTCTCCGTTTCCGAACCACGTTCCGAGGAACCGTGGTCAGCGGAGCCGTGGGACCGCTCTTCTACCTCCTCGGACTGGGTTTGGGCTTGGGGTCCCAAATCAATGCCCAGGAGTCCGGACTGCAAACCTCGAGCTACCTCGACTTCGTCGGTCCGGGACTGATGGCGGCCGCCGCCATGCAGCTCGGGGCGTCAGAGAGTTTGTGGCAAACCGCCGGGCAACTCCGCTGGCGCGGAACCTACGTCTCGATCACCAACACACCCCTCACCATCGGTCAGCTCTTCACCGGACATGTGGTGTGGATCGGGTTTCGAGCCCTCGTCGGTGCAGCCATCTACTTGCTGGTTCTCACCGGATTCGGTATTCCCACCAGTCCACGGGCATTGTTGGCTCCACTGGCCGCCGTTGGCACCGCCATGGCGTTCGCGGCCCTGGTCTCGGCGTGGACCGGCCATACAAAACAGGACCAGACCTTTGCGGTGATCCTTCGGCTGGGGATACTCCCGCTTTACCTTTTCTCCGGGGCCTTCTACCCCGTCGAGCAGCTTCCCGACGCACTCGCCTGGTTCAGCCGGCTCACCCCGGTCTGGCACGGCGTACAACTGTGCCGAGGGCTGATCATCGATCGAGGACTCACCCTCGAGGCAGGCATCGGCCACGCAGCCGTGCTGTTGGCCTTCACATTTGTCGGCATCCTGGCCGGACGACGAACATTCACCACGGCGCTCGGATCATGACCGCAGCTGTCATGCTCCCGATGCGGGTGGTCGAGCGGAACATCGTCTCGTACCGCCGGTTGTGGCTGATTCTGTTCAGCGCCATGTTCGAGCCGATGATCTTCCTGTTCGGGCTCGGAGTGGGCCTGGGACAGTTGGTCGGCGACGTGGAGTGGAACGGTGAAGTCATCACCTACGCCCAGTTCGTTGCCCCCGGACTCTTGGCCAGCAGCGCCATGAACGGGGCGATCTTCGACATGACATTCAACTTCTACTTCAAACTCAAGGAGAGCCGAACCTTTGACGCCATGCTCACGACTCCCCTGTCGATCGGACATGTGATGGACGGCGAGATGGCGTGGGCGATGATCAGGGGCGGGCTCTACTCGGTCACCTTCCTGGCCGTCATGTGGGCATTCGGTCTCCTGGCGAGTTGGTGGGCGCTCCTGATTCCACTGGCGGCGTTGCTGATCGGCCTTGCGTTCGCCGCCATGGGAGCCTACGGAACCACCTATGCGAGGAACTGGCAGGACTTCGACATCTTGTTCCTCATCACACAGCCGCTGTTCCTTCTGAGCACTACGTTCTTTGCCCTCGAGGTGTATCCGGAGTGGGCACGACCGATCGTGCAGGCCACACCGCTCTACCACGGAGTCGATCTGATCCGTGATCTCGCCCGGGGGTCGGTCGGGGTCTCAGATCTCGGTCACGTCGTGTACCTGCTGATCGTCACGCTCGTCGCTCGCCATTTCGTGAACCGACGGATGGACAAACTGCTCCTCACCTAGCCAACGGTCTAGACCGGAGTTCTACAGATGCTGCCAGTCCGGCTTGTTGGAAAAAGCCTCGCGGTAGTAGCCGGCGTGGCGCAGCTCCACCGCAGCGTCCTCGTCGATCACAACGGTGGTGTGGGGATGGAACTGAAGTGCCGACGCCGGAACCATCGACGTGATCGGGCCCTCGAACGCCGCTGCGATCGGGCCCGCCTTGCTCGATCCGGTGGCGATCATGACAAGGTGCCCGGCATCGAGGATTGTGCCGATCCCCTGCGTGATCACATGGCGGGGGACGGCGTCCTGGTCACCACCGAAGAAGCGAGCGTTGTCTCGTCGGGTCTGGGCCGTGAGGGTCTTCATCCTGGTTCGAGACCCGAGTGACGACGACGGTTCGTTGAAGCCGATGTGGCCGTCGCTGCCGATTCCGAGGATCTGAAGGTCGATACCGCCGGCATCGCTGATCTGCTGTTCGTAGCGCACTCCCGCTCCAGCCGGATCCGGCCCGCTGGCGTCCGGACTGTGAAGCCGATCCTCTGAGAGGTCGACCTGGTCAGTGAGCTCGCGACGTATGAACTCCCGATAGGACTCCGGATGACCAGGGGGAAGCCCAACGTACTCATCCAACAAGAACGCCGTTGCACCGGCAAAGCTCATCCGTCCATCACGGTGGCGTCGCACCATCTCCTGGTAGGCCGGCAGCGGCGAGCTTCCGGTAGCGAGGCCGATCACCGCCTCGGGCCGATGCTTCAGAAGGCGCTCGCAGGTGTCGGCAACCATCTCAGCCGCCGACTCGGGGGTAGCCGTGATCACAATCTCCATGTCATACCGCTTCTTCAGTGAGCGTTGGGCTGGTCATTGGTGTCCTTGCCGCATTCCCTCGCCCCGCCGGTGCAGGTCGCCGATGTCGACCGGCAGGGTCCCCGAGACAGGGTCGCCGTGGATGGCGCCCGCAAGGGCGAGCAGCGACGGCTCGAGCAGACTGTACGAACAGAGGTGGGTTCCGACCTGGGGGTACGTCAGCAGATCGAACGGGGTGCGCAACGCAACCGTGATAGTCCGAACCTGGGATGAGATGGCTCGAACCATCTCGGCTTGAGCGGCGTTGGCGGTGATCGTTCCGACGACAGCGACGTCCGCATCGGCGCACGCTCGAACCGCCCGATGCACACTCTCAGCCGACGGCACGTAGTCCACCACCTGACCATCGACGTGTGTGAATCGTGCCGACAACGCTTCGGCCATGCGAGGTGGTTCACACGACGAGGTGTCTGCGGGCGTCAGGTCGGTTGGGTGAACCATCACCGAGAGGATCTTCGCGTCGGTCGGGACCGGGAGTAGATCATCCCGGTCGCGGACCAGCGTTATCGCCTTCGCCGCCAGCTCGGCGGACAGCTGCTGGTGCGGTTGGCCTGCCACCACATCCAGAGCGGGACGCTGTGGGCCGACACGGCTCCGCGCTGCAGAGGAACGACGGAGCGATTCGCTGATCGTGAACTGGTCGATCAAACCACGATCGTGGGCGAGATTCACGCCACGGGCCAGTTGCTCTGCACGTTCGAGATCAGCCGAACACAGCAGCAGGTCAACGCCGGCACGGAGAGCTGCAATACCTTCGAGCAAGGATCCGCCTCCCTGGCTGAGTGCGCCCATGTCAAGGGCATCGGTGATGACAAGCCCGTCGAATCCCATATCGATACGAAGGACCTGATCAACCACTTCACGGGCCACAGAAGACGGTAGATCGGGCCTACCGGTGATCTGCGGCAGCGCGTAATGACCCATCATCACGGCGTCCACCCCGGCATCACGGGCAGCCCTGAACGGCACCCACTCGATTCGTTCGAGACGTTCCCGGCTGAGATCGAGCACCGGCAGTTGGTGATGCGGATCGACACGGGCCTCGCCTTTGCCCGGGAAGTGTTTCGCCACAGTCAGGACGCCCGCTCGCCTCATACCGGTGACGACCGCATGCACAAGGGCAGCGACCCGCTCGGGGTCCGAGCCGAAG
>JBLYYW010000503.1:0-3676 GCA_048550155.1 Acidimicrobiales bacterium
CATGATTTCCAGGCGGAACTTTCTCAAGGCATCAGCCGCTACCGGCGGCGTGGTCTACTTCAACCTGCTTGCGGGACTCGATCCTGCAGCCGGCGTACCGGCGGCAGCTGGTCTGTCCGACCCGGCCCTGCAGCCCAGGTTCTCGACCCTCGTGCCGAACGCTCTCGATCCCTCGTTCGTCTTCGGATCGAAGACCAACAAGTACAAGATCGCGATGACCCAACAGGTCCAACAGACGGGTCTGATCGATCCACAGACCAACCGTGCCCTTTCCACCACCGTATGGGGGTACGGCCGCAACGGCCCCGGAGGAACGTGGCCGGGCATGACCTTCGCTGCCCAATCCGGCGTTCCGGTTGAGGTGAAGTGGGAAAACAAGCTGCCAAATGGCCACCTCCTCCCGGTTGACACCTCGCTCCACTGGGCCTATTCGCTCCCGGGTTACACCCACCACAGCATCGCCGCCGACGGGCCACCGGTGGTCACCCACCTGCACGGCGGTCACTCTGATGCCATCTACGACGGCAACCCCGAGTACTTCTTCTCCCCGGGCTACGAAGTGCGAGGGCCGCGCTGGGTGGAGAAGAAGTACATCTACCAGAACGACCAACCGGCGGGGACCCTTTGGTACCACGACCACGCGCTGGGGATCACCCGGTTGAACGTGTACGCCGGCCTGGCCGGTTTCTACATTCTGCGCGACGAGTTCGACACTGGTCGGCCCGATAACCCTCTCACTCTGCCGGCTGGCCCCTACGAGCTGGCCTACGCGATCCAGGATCGTATGTTCACCGACCAGGGCGCTCTTTTCTACCCGGCGTTCCCCGGCGACCCGTTCTACGACGACTTCATCACCGGCGAGGGTGCGATCCTGCCGCCCGATCAGTTCCCCGGCGGGGGACCGACTGCGCTGGCCGAGTTCTTCGGCGACCACATGCTCGTCAACGGCAAGATCTGGCCAAAGGCCGACGTCGAACCGCGCAACTATCGGTTGCGATTGCTCAACGGCTGCGACAGCCGGTTCCTGGCGGTGCAGTTCTTCGAGGTGCCGGCTGGCGCCACCGATTTCAACATCTCGCAGGGGCCGCTGCCGTTCACGGTGATCGGCGGCGACCAAGGCCTGGCGTCGTCGCCGACCACCATTGACACGCTGTTGATCGAGACCGGGTCCAGGTACGACGTCATCTTCGATTTCAAGCAGGTCACGCCGGGCAACCGGGTGATCATGAAAAACATCGGCGGGGACGAACCATTCGGTGGCGACATTCCCGGCCCGCAGGTCTTCGGCGAAACCGACCGGATCATGGCCTTTGACGTCAACCAACCACTCGATGCAGCGGTACCCGACGTCAGCCCGTCCGGGATCAACTTCGGTCCGGTGGTCCCAACGCCGACCCGGCTCCGCAAGGTGGCCCTGTTCGAGGGGCTGGACGAGTTCGGCCGCCTGCAGCCGCTGCTCGGTACCGCCGAGCCTGCAACCGACTATCTCGGCAACCCGATCAACTGGCCGAACAAACCGGGCTATGTGAACGCCGGACTGGTGGGACAGATGGAGGGCTCGATCGCTTGGCACAGCCCCACCACCGAGAACCCCGCCCTCGACAGCACCGAGGAGTGGGAGATCTGGAACGTCACCGGCGACGCCCACCCGGTCCACCTGCACCTCGTCAACTTTGAGATCCTCGGCCGGAGCGAGATCGTCTGGGACTCGGCCACCAACGACGACGATCGGGTACTGGACCCCGACGGCGTGACCGCACCGGCGCCCAACGGCGACGGGACGTACCTGGTCATCCAGCCGGTAGTGCAGCACAATGACACGCTGGGTACCGGGTTCCGGATCGTGAATCCGACTACGGGTTCGCTGGTGCCGCAACCGCCTGAGTACGTCGAGAACGCCCCCAAAGACATGGTTACGGCCCTCCCCGAACAGATCACCCGCATCAAGGCCACCTTCGACAAGCCAGGACGGTACGTGTGGCACTGCCACCTCCTGTCCCACGAGGACCACGAGATGATGCGGGTCCTCCACGTCGGTCCCGAGTAGCCAGCGGACTCGAGGCCCTCCGCGCTCTGCCCGATCCGATCGGTCGGACTGTGTTGCCAAATAATTGCGAATTCATGACAACTGTCACAATCGCGCGTAGAGTGACAACCGTCACGCGATTTCATCGCACCAACAACATCGAGGGAAACAAATGCAAAATCTACGAAAGAGCCGGTGGGCTGGCCTGATCGGGCTAGCCACCGCTGCGGTTCTTGCCGCGTCCACCACTGCGGTACAAGCACACGACTCGCCGAACGAGGGTCACATACCGGCAAACACCAATTACGGGTTTGAAGTCATCGGCCGCGACACCCTCGGCGGTGTCGAGGATGGTCTCTACACCGACGTGTGGTCCCATGACGGTTACGCCTACATCGGCACGTTCCAGGACCCCGAGTGCACCGATGCCGGTGTGTTCGTGGTCGACATCGAGGCTGCGATCGCCAACCACCCCGACACTGAAGGTGCAACCGTTGCCGAGATCAAGTCGGCTCCGAACACCCGCATCAATGACGTGAAGGTGCACTCGGTTGGTGACGTTGACGTGCTCATCACCACTCAGGAGCCATGCGGAATGGCGATACCTGGCGCAGCCCAGAACGACAGCGCCCCGGGGCAAGTCGGGCAGGGAGGCATCAGCCTCTACGACGTCACCGATCCAGCCAAGCCGAAGGCGCTCAAGAAGAACTTCCTCGAGTACGAGGGCGTACACAACACCTTTGCCTGGGACTGGGAAGGCAAGTCGTACCTCATCGGAACCGCCGACACGTTCGACTTCTTCGACACGTTCTTCGTCGACATCACCAAGCCTCAGTCGCCCAAGCTGCTCACGATCACCGGTGCCCTCGATTGGATTCCGCAAGGTGTGAACCTCGATCAACTCGAAACCGGATCTTCGGCTGGCATCTTCAACCACGACGTGTGGGTGGAGATCATCGATGACACGCCAACCGCAGTCGTCTCGTATTGGGACCTCGGTTTCGTCACCCTCGATGTGTCGGATCCAGCGAACCCGGTATTCCTCATGGATACCACCTACGTGGACCCCGAGCCGATCGTCGGCGAGCCGTACGAGGGCAACGCTCACGCCGCGGTCTTCGGTGGCAACGGCGACTACATCTTCGGCGGCGACGAGGACTTCTCACCTTCGAGTTTCGCGGTGAGTGTCGATGGCACTGACTACCCCGCAGCCGGTGCGCTGTTCGGCCCCGATCCGGCAACTCTTGCCGGCAGCGTTGTCTGGACCGGTGGTGAAGGTTGTACCACCGGAGACATCCCGGCTGCGGTCGGACCGGACGACGTCGCACTGATCCAGCGTGGCACGTGCGATTTCTCGCTGAAGGGCTACAACGCCGAGCAGCAGGGATATGTCGGGTTCATCGTCGCCAACGACGAAGCCCGCGGTGACGCACTGGTGAATATGTCGCTCGGGGCTCTGCCAGAACCTACGATTCCCGGGATCTTTGTCGGGTACAGCTCCGGTGAGGCAATGAAGGTATCCGGCGGTGAGGCGGCAGCGTCGTCGATCTTCGATGGTTGGGGTTACCTCCACATCATCAACAACACCGGTGGAGAGGTCGCGGTGCCGGTTGGTGGTGCCGCCAGCGGAAACACCGAAACGATCGCCAA